>NZ_SJWW01000012.1:0-68759 GCF_004352745.1 Streptococcus sp. KCJ4932
GGAACTCCAAAGATTCCATTGATTTCCTATATCCGAATTTTGTCGATTCTGTTTGATAATGCCATAGAAGGAGCTTTGGAATCTGCGGAGCCAAAAATCTCAGTCGCTAATTTTTACCAAGATGGTGACTTTGTTTTCATGATTGAAAATTCAACCAAGGAAAAATCGGTAGATTTAACTAAGATTTTTGAGCGTGGCTACTCAACCAAGGGAGATAATCGCGGCCTCGGCCTAGCAACACTAATGGATTTCCAAGATGACTACGAAAATCTGTCGGTTGAAACCCACAGTTCAGATTACACATTCACACAAGTAGTGAGAATATACGATAGAGAAGGTAAAAATATTGGATAATTTAATAATTATTTTTGGCCTTTTGGTTAATTTTATAGGTTTTATTATATTAGGAATTTTATTTCAACAGATAACAAAGGTTAAAATAACGTTTTTAGAGTGGGTATTGATAATAATATTTGTTCAAACTGGTTCATTTTTAATGGACCCTAAAAAATGCTCGACGGTTATTTTAGTACTAATAAAAGATATTTCAGTGATTTTTTGTTTAATCTCACTTTCATTTCGCCATAATCCTAAAATAGGGATAAGATATCATATTTTTTATGCTTTGTATCCGATTAATCTTTATATGATTTTACAGGGAGTTTATGGTTATGGCATATTAGCAATCTTTTCAATAAAATTAAATCCACTTGCAATGACTTCACCATCGTTAGGAATTCTAATTGTCATGATGACTGAGGTTATTATTCCACCGATTTTTTACTATTTAGTTTCAAAATGGTTGAACATTGATATTTCAAATGTTCGAAAAACGCTAAAAAATTACCTTAGTGCAAGAGCGCTTAGGCTTGTTAATGTTGCTTTGTTGATTTTTTATCCGGGAATGGAATGTTTTGCGGCACTAACGCCTTTTGAGGATATGTCGATGAACAGAAATATTTATAGAGCAGTTATCTTCCTCTATTTCATTCTTCTTTTTATTTTCCTCTTTTATCTCAATTTCCGTCATGGGCAAGAGCAGAAAAATGAATTGCTTCGCAATCAAGAGATGGAGCTTGTGGCACTTGAAAATTATAGCAAGCACGTGGAGAGTTTATATGAGGAAGTGCGCAGTTTCAGGCATGACTACGCTAATGTCCTGATGAGTTTAAAGGTTGGAATTGATCAAGGCAATCTTGATGACATCAAGAAAATTTACGACGAAATTACAGCCGATTCGACGAAGCTAGTCAAGAATAATAAATTTGACCTGACTCGCTTGGCTAACATCGCAGACAGCGGCGTCAAAAGTCTCATGTCAGCTAAGTTTTTGCAAGCTGAAAATCAGGGCATCGAGATTAGCCTAGAAGTTGCCGAAAAAATGGGAACTCCAAAGATTCCATTGATTTCCTATATTCGAATTTTGTCGATTCTGTTTGATAATGCCATAGAAGGAGCTTTGGAATCTGCGGAGCCAAAAATCTCAGTCGCTAATTTTTACCAAGATGGTGGCTTTGTTTTCATGATTGAAAATTCAACTAAGGAAAAATCGGTGGATTTAACTAAGATTTTTGAGCGTGGCTATTCAACCAAAGGAGATAATCGCGGAATTGGTCTGGCAACGCTGATGAATTTCCAAGATGACTACGAGAATTTATCGGTTGAAACCCGCAGTTCAGATTATAAATTTACACAAGTAGTGAGAATATATGAGGGAGATAGTAGATGATTGAGATTATTGGATTTATTATTACAATGTTTTTGAATTTTTTTGGATTTATCATAATAGGTTTTCTTTTTCAACAAATAACTAAAACTAAGATAACTTTTCTAGAATGGTGTGCAATAATTTTATTTGTTCAAACTGGTTCAATTATTTTTGGTATCTTAACTGGTAATACTTTGAAAATAGGATTACTAGTTATCAAAGATATTGCCATTATTTTAGTTTTTATGCTGATATCGTATAGACATAATCCAAAATTAGAATTCAGATATCACATTTTTTATGCTTTATATCCAAATAGTCTTTATTTGATTATACAAGGAGTATTTGGATATACAATAATGGGACTTTTTTCAATCAAACTCTCTCCAGTCTCTACTCAAGTACATTCTTTAGCAGTATGGCTTTTTACTGCTATGGCTATTTTTGTTCCACCAATTTTTTATAATTTGCTTTCAAACTGGTTAAACATTGATATTTCAAATGTCAGAAAAACACTAAAGAATTATCTTAGTGCAAGAGCACTTAGATTTATCAATATTGTATTACTGTTTTTTTATCCAGGAGCGGAGTGTTTTGCGGCTATAGCACCTTTTGAGAAAAATTCGATAAATATAACTATTTATAGGGCGGTAATCTTCCTCTATTTCATTCTCCTTTTTATCTTCCTCTTTTACCTCAATTTCCGTCATGGGCAAGAGCAGAAAAATGAATTGCTTCGCAATCAGGAGATGGAGCTTGCGGCACTTGAAAATTATAGCAAGCACGTGAAAAGTCTTTATCAGGAGGTTCGCGGTTTCAGGCATGACTACGCTAATGTCCTGATGAGTTTGAAGGTTGGAATTGACCAAGGCAATCTTGATGACATCAAGAAAATTTATGAGGAAATCACGGCCGATTCGACGAAACTGGTCAAAAATAATAAATTTGACTTGACTCGTCTGGCTAACATCACAGACAGCGGCGTCAAAAGTCTCATGTCAGCTAAGTTTTTACAAGCTGAAAATCAGGGTATCGCGATTAGCTTGGAAGTTGCCGAAAAAATGGGAACTCCAAAGATTCCATTGATTTCCTACATCCGAATTTTGTCGATTCTGTTTGATAATGCCATAGAAGGAGCCTTGGAGTCAGAAACTCCAAAAGTTTCAGTCGCTAATTTTTACCAAGATGGTGACTTTGTTTTTATGATTGAGAATTCAACCAAGGAAAAATCGGTGGATTTAACTAAGATTTTTGAGCGTGGCTATTCAACCAGGGGAGAAAATCGTGGACTTGGTCTAGCGACGCTGATGGATTTCCAAGATGATTACGAAAATCTGTCCATCGAAACCCGCAGCTTAGATTACACATTCACACAAGTAGTGAGAATTTACGAGTCATAATTTTCTTAAAAAGCTAATTTTTGTCCTCTTAGGAATGTTTTTTGTCCTTTTAGGAATTGGGCGTCAAATTGGCACGAAAAAAAGGTATGATAGATATGGTTATCAGAGGATAACTTCTTAGTTGGAACATTGACAGATTAGATTTCTTATCGCTTTTGCTTTTTGGGTTAGTGGCAAATGAGTTTAGAAATCTTAAGAGTTTTATTGATCAATCAACCTGCTATTTCAGGTTAGTTATTATTGGAGATTAGGGGGAAATAATAGCTGGCATTATTGTCAAGTATTGGTTTAACTTTTGACATCTGTTTTTTCAGAGAATACTTACAATACTTTTAAAATCATTTCTGGGGAAGATAAAGGTGATTTATGCGCTAGTATTAGTGTTTTTCTGGGAGAAAAATCCATCCATAAAAAAAGAACTACTTGATATTAAAAGGAAATAGTTTGATGAGATTGTAGAGAGAAAGACGAGCGGAGCACTAGTATCCTTCATCGACCGCACACCAACCCTTTCTACACATCGAGTCATGAGTGTTGATTTTAGAAGATAAGACGTTTTTGTTTGCAACTAATAGTTTTTTAGTCCCTGTCGGTCGATAGGGATTTTTTATATGTTACAATAATAGATGATCAATGATGTTATTGTTTAAGGGAGAAAACAATGATTGATATCTATGTATTAGAAGATAATGTAAATCAGCAGTTCCGTATTGAGAAAATGATTGGAGACTTACTTGAGACGAATCAGTGGGAAACTCGTCATTTTGATTTATTTAGTGAACCTGATTGTTTAACTAACCTAGTTGAGGAGTCTTTTCCTCAAATTTTTTTCCTGGATATTGATATTCACGGAGATAATACCAAAGGAATCGAAGTGGCTAAGGCGATAAGGGAAAAATCACGCACAGCGACAATTGTTTTTGTGACGACTCACTCTGAATTCATGTTATTAACTTATCGAGCACAGGTTAGTGCACTTGATTTTATTGATAAAACAGATAAAGATGATGCGATAAAAGATAACTTAAAAAAATGCTTGCAAAAAGTTTTTGAGGATCAAGGACTTAACATTCCTAAGGAAATATTTGTTTTTGAAAATAACAAAACGAAAATCCGCATTCCTATGGAAGATATCCTTTATTTTGAAACCGCAGAAAGCCATCGTCTAAAGTTGATTACAAAGACTGGGCAACGTCACTTTTATGGTTCAATCAAAGAAGTGATGCAAGCTAATCAGAAATTATTTAGATGTCATAAATCATATCTTATTAACCTAAATAATATTGTTAGGTTAGATAAAAAAGAAGGTTTGGTTTATTTTGACGATGATAAAGCTTGTTATGTTTCTAGAAAATATATCAAAGACTTAAGATCAAAAATGGAAAATCTGAAATAGAAAAAACGCCAGCTTATTAGTTGGCGTTTTGTGCTTTAAAAAGGAAAGGACGGGATTTGAACCCGCGTGTGAAAGGATTCCACTTGCCAGATTTCGAGTCTGGTGCCGTACCAAGCTGGGCCACCTTTCCAAGCTCTAATAGGAATGTGAAGTGTGCTTAATCAAAAACACTAGCTAAGTCCGCATTTCTAAAAGACAATGTCATTATACTCCTTTGGAGTAAAAAAGCCAATCAAGTGAAATCTTTTGGCTTGATTACTGAATAAACGCCCATTTTTTGCTATAATAGGACTATCAATCAAAAAAAGGAAATACATTTGCAAGGTAGAATTATCAAGTCTCTAGCAGGTTTCTATTATGTAGAATCTGATGGAGTTGTTTATCAAACACGTGCGCGTGGAAATTTTAGAAAAAAAGGTCAAACACCTTACGTCGGTGATTTTGTTGATTTTTCAGCAGAAGACCATTCAGAAGGTTATATTTTAGCGATTCATGACAGAAAAAACAGTCTTGTTCGCCCACCAATTGTCAATATCGACCAAGCGGTGGTCATCATGTCAGCTAAAGAGCCTGATTTTAATGCTAATTTGTTAGATCGTTTCTTGGTTTTATTAGAGCATAAGGCGATTGAACCAATTGTTTATATTTCAAAAATGGATTTATTGACAAATCCTGATGAGATTGCAGCGATTCAACAACAATACCAAGAAATTGGCTATCAATTTTGCACATCTTTAGACGAATTGCTTCCGCTCTTGACGGACAAAGTGACCGTCTTTATGGGACAGACAGGTGTTGGAAAATCAACGTTGTTAAACAAGATTGCTCCTGGCTTAAAACTAGAAACAGGTGAAATCTCAGATAGTCTTGGGCGTGGTCGACACACGACACGAGCTGTTAGTTTTTATAATGTCAACGGTGGTAAAATCGCTGACACGCCAGGATTTTCTTCACTGGATTACGAAATAACTAATGCAGAAGACCTGAACAAAGCTTTTCCAGAGCTGCGTCGCTTAAGTCGTTTGTGTAAATTCCGTTCATGTACGCATACTCATGAACCATCGTGTGCGGTCAAAGACGCCGTTGAGTCTGGAGAATTTTGGCAGTCACGTTATGATAACTATCTTCAATTTCTCAGTGAAATTGAGAATCGTCGCGAAACATATAAGAAAGTTGTAAAAAGAAAGTAGGTACTTATGTCAAACAATAAAATCGCTCCATCAATTTTAGCTGCTGATTATGCTAACTTTGCTTCAGAATTAAAACGTATTGAAGAAACAAGCGCTGAATATGTGCACATCGATATTATGGATGGCCAATTTGTACCTAACATTACTTTCGGTGCAGATGTTGTGGCTAGCATGCGTAAACACAGCAAACTCGTTTTTGATTGCCACTTGATGGTTGTCAATCCAGAACGATTTGTTGATGCTTTTGCGCAAGCTGGTGCTGATATCATGACAATTCATGCAGAATCAACCCTTCACATTCACGGTGCCCTTCAAAAAATTAAAAAAGCTGGCATGAAAGCTGGTGTTGTTATCAATCCAGGTACACCTGTTTCAGCTATTGAACCTGTTTTGAGCTTGGTTGACCAAGTGCTTATCATGACAGTTAACCCAGGATTTGGTGGTCAAGCCTTTATTCCTGAAATGCTTGACAAGGTTCAAAAAGTCGCTAAAATTCGTGACGAAAAAGGTTATGACTTTGATATCGAAGTTGACGGCGGTGTGGATAACAAGACTATTAAAGCTTGCTACCAAGCTGGAGCTAATGTCTTTGTTGCAGGATCATATCTCTTTAAAGCTAGCGATTTGACTGCACAAGTAGAAACATTGCGCGTGGCTTTAGATGACTAAGGTAGCTGTATTTGCTGGTGGTCAATTATCAGATTTCTCCACCGGATTTGATGTCTTTGTTGGTGTGGATCGAGGCAGTTTGTTTTTGTTAGAAAATCAGCTCCCACTGGATATTGCAGTTGGTGATTTTGATTCAGTTAATCAAGATGAATTGCAAGAGATTCAGCGTAAAGCTGGTGTTTTTATTCAAGCAAATCCTGAAAAAGATGACACCGACACAGAACTAGCTCTGAAAACAGTTTTTGAGCAGTATCCAAAAGCCCAAGTGACTATTTTCGGAGCTTTTGGTGGTCGAATTGATCATATGATGTCAAATCTCTTCTTGCCTGGGGATCCTGATTTAGCACCATTTATGCGTCAGATAACTTTGCGAGACAAGCAAAACAGCATTCAGTTTTATCCAGCAGGGACTTGCCAAGTTTTACCAGAAGCTGAAATGACCTATGTGTCTTTTATGGCTGATGGCGATGCGGATTTAACCATCGAAGGGGCTAAATATAATTTGAATGCTAAGAATTTTTTCAAAAAGAAAATTTATTCTAGCAACGAATTTTTAGACCAGCAGCCTATTACAGTTACCTTAGCATCGGGTTATCTTATCGTTATTCAAAGTAAGGATAGGTAATATGTTAGTAATGACTTTATTGTTAGGAGTCATCGGAGTTGCTTTGTTGATTTACCTTTTATCAAAAATTGCAAAGCTAACTGATGATTTATCACAAAAAATGGATGATAATGCGGATAATTTATCTGACCAAGTATCTTACCAACTTGATTTAGCTCAAAAAGATCAGGTCTTGGCTTTGAATAATCAGCTTAATCGTCTGCAAAATGATTTATACACACAATTAAATGATATTCGCGATGTGCTTCACAAAAGTTTGAGTGAAAACCGCGACCGTTCTGACCAACGCTTAGAAATCATTAACCGTAATTTGACAAATTCTGTCAAAGAAATGCAAGCGTCTAATGAAAAACGCTTAGAAGAAATGCGTCAGACTGTTGAAGAAAAGCTAGAGCAGACTTTGCAGAATCGTTTGAAAGCTTCGTTCGAGACAGTTTCAAAACAATTAGAATCTGTTAACCAAGGCTTGGGTGAGATGAAAACAGTCGCTCAGGATGTTGGTACCTTGAACAAAGTGCTTTCTAATACGAAAACACGTGGTATTCTCGGTGAGTTGCAATTAGGGCAAATTATCGAAGATATTATGACGCCAAGTCAGTACGAACGTGAAGTACCAACCGTTTCTGGCTCAAGTGAACGCGTGGAATATGCTATCAAACTCCCAGGAGTTGAAGACGATGGTTATGTTTATTTGCCAATCGATTCAAAATTTCCGTTGGAAGATTATTATCGCCTAGAAGACGCTTATGAAAGTGGCGATAAAGAACAAGTTGAACTTTATCGTAAGTCACTTTTAAATAGTATCAAACGCTTTGCTAAAGATATCAATAAAAAATACTTAAATCCACCTGAGACAACCAATTTCGGTATTATGTTTTTACCGACAGAAGGATTGTATTCAGAAGTGGTTCGCAATGCTAGCTTCTTTGATAGCTTGCGACGTGATGAGAATATTGTTGTGGCAGGTCCGTCAACGCTGTCAGCTCTGTTAAATTCGCTTGCTGTCGGATTCAAAACTCTTAATATTCAGAAAAATGCGAACGATATCAGCAAGATTCTAGGGAATGTTAAGGTGGAATTTGAGAAATTTGGCAACATGCTTGTTAAAGCTCAAAAACAAATTAACACTGCAAATAATACCTTGGATAGCTTGATTTCCACACGAACAAATGCAATTATCCGTGCGTTAAATACAGTAGAATCTTACCAAGATCAAGCAACGAAAAGCTTGCTTAACCTCCCACCATTAGAAGAAGAGGACAATCATGAAAATTAGTCAAATGAAAAAAGACGAACTCTTTGAAGGGTTCTACTTGATAAAATCTGCAGAACTTCGTAAGACAAGAGCTGGTAAAGATTACATCGCCTTCACCTTCCAAGATGATAGTGGTGAAATCTCAGGAAATCTTTGGGATGCTCAGCCTTATAACGTTGAAGAATACACTGCAGGTAAAGTTGTTTATATGAAGGGACGTCGTGAGGTTTATAACGGCACACCACAAGTGAACCAAATTACGCTACGTAATACACGAGAAGGTGAGCCAAATGACCCACGTGATTTCAAAGAAAAATCACCTGTTGATGTTCTTGATGTTAAAGAATATCTTGAACAGATGATGTTTAAAATTGAAAATGCGGTTTGGCAACGTGTGGTCCGTGCACTTTATCGCAAATACGACAAAGAATTCTTTACATATCCAGCTGCTAAAACCAACCACCATGCTTTTGAATCAGGCCTAGCCTACCATACAGCAACTATGGTTCGTTTGGCAGATGCAATTGGTGATGTTTATCCGCAGCTTAATAAGAGTTTGCTTTACGCTGGTATTATGCTTCATGACTTGGCTAAAGTTATTGAATTGACAGGTCCAGACAATACAGAGTATACAGTTCGCGGTAATCTAATCGGTCACATTGCTTTGATTGATGAAGAAATTACAAAAGTTTTGACAGAGTTAAATATCGATGATACGAAAGAAGATGTTATCATTCTCCGTCACGTTGTTTTAAGTCACCATGGTTTACTGGAATATGGTAGCCCAGTTCGCCCACGTGTCATGGAAGCAGAAATTATTCACATGATTGATAATATCGATGCTGAAATGATGATGATGACAACGGCCCTAAGCCGTATCGATGAAGGTGAAATGACAAATCGTATCTTTGCTATGGACAACCGTTCTTTCTATAAACCAAAGCTATAATTAATCGATTTAAGAAATTCTAACCGTGGTTCGTCCACGGTTTTTTTAATATAAAAAAAGGTATCCAGACGGATACCTTTAATGATGTACAGTTGTATTATTTATTGCTTAGTATAGATATCTTGGTCGCCATCGCCTTCAGTCAAAGTGAGTTGATTACCGTCTAATTGATAGGTTTTCATATCATCACCGATTAGGATAATCTGCTTGTCAGCATTGACTTTTACGGGATCGATATCGATTTCTCCGTCGTATTCTTTAGTTTCTAGTTGCCCAGTTCCGTCTTTGATGGTCAAAGTTTTCACTTCATCAAATCTTTCTAGAACATAAGTTCCATCCAAAACAGTTGATGGTGCCGCGTTAGAAATATCTGAGCTGGAAGGACTAGATCCTGGATTGGTTTGGCTTGGCGTTGAAGTAGTTGAGCTTGAACTACTTTCTGAGATAGTTGAGCTAGTTTTTGCAGTTTGATTTGAAGGAGTAGCGTTGTTTTGCGCCTGACAAGCTCCTAAAAAAATTGCTAAGAGTAGCAGCCCAGTTAATGTAAACAGCTTTTTCATAATTAGACCTCCGTTTATCATTGATTCATGTGCAAGTGCACGAGGGACTATCAATTAAGCCAGAAATATTAGCTATATTATTTACAGCAGCTTTCCTTACCATTATTATATCATCGAGCATTTTTTACTGTCAAAAGATATCGCTTACTATATTGATATGACAGCTTTTCTTCCGATTTTTAAGGTGAAATGTCATGGTTAGAAAAAATATCAAATAACAAAATATTTTAATATTATGCTCTCTGGAATACCTTTACATTAGGAAAAAACATAAAAAATGTAGTTTTTTTATTAAAATGTTCGTTTTTTTCGTTTTCTTATGTTATAATAACAAAAACAGATACTAAAAAATGGAGAAATTATGAAATTACGACGTAGTGAACGCATGGTTGTCATCTCCAACTATTTGATTAACAACCCTTATAAGTTGACAAGCTTAAATACTTTTGCTGAAAAATATGAAGCAGCAAAATCTTCGATTTCTGAAGATATCGCCATCATCAAAAAAGCTTTTGAAGAATCTGGAATTGGCGAAATTGAAACAGTCACAGGGGCAAGTGGAGGTGTCATTTTTACACCAGGAATCTCTGAAGAAGAAGCAAGAGCGGTTATTGAAGACTTACGTGATAGTATGTCAGAAAGTAATCGTATCCTTCCAGGTGGTTATATTTATTTATCAGACTTGCTAAGTACCCCACGCATTTTACAAAGTGTTGGGCGTATTATTGCTAATGCCTTTAAAGGACACAAGATTGATGCTGTTATGACAGTTGCAACAAAAGGTGTGCCATTAGCTAATGCTGTAGCGAATATCTTAAACGTACCTTTTGTTATTGTTCGTCGAGACCTTAAAATCACTGAAGGTTCTACGGTTTCTGTCAATTACGCAAGTGGATCAAGTGACCGTATTGAAAAGATGTTCTTGTCAAAACGTAGCTTGAAACCAAATAGCCGAGTATTGATTGTCGATGACTTCCTTAAAGGTGGTGGTACTATTTCTGGTATGGTTAGCCTTTTGACAGAATTTGATAGTACATTAGTCGGAGTCGCTGTTTTCGCTGAAAATGCCCAAGAAAAACGTGACCGCATGAACTACAAATCATTGCTAAAAGTTTCAGAAATTGACGTTAAAAATAACCACGTTAAAGTTGAACTTGGTAATATCTTTGACAAATAATCAAAAAGAGGCGAGAGCCTCTTTTTTTGTATCTTCGAAAATAATGTTTTAAAACAGGAAAAACAAGCAAAATCAGTTGACATGTTGCTAGTCTTATGGTATTATTATGAACGGTACTTTTTACTTTTGGTCTCTCCAGAGTGTACAGAGACGTGCTGACAAATGTTGCAAAGTACACATTTTAGATAGGGACTGTCACCAAGCGCCCTATCAACCAAAATAAAAATCTTACAGGAGAAAAGTAGATGCCTACAATCAACCAGTTGGTACGTAAACCACGTAAATCTAAAGTTGAAAAATCTAAATCACCAGCTCTTAACGTTGGTTACAACAGCCACAAAAAAGTTCAAACTAACGTATCTTCACCACAAAAACGTGGTGTTGCAACACGTGTTGGAACAATGACACCTAAAAAACCTAACTCAGCCCTTCGTAAATTCGCTCGTGTACGTTTGAGCAACCTTATCGAAGTTACTGCATACATCCCAGGTATCGGACACAACCTTCAAGAACACAGTGTTGTTCTTATCCGTGGTGGACGTGTAAAAGACCTTCCAGGGGTACGTTACCACATCGTTCGTGGTGCACTTGATACTGCAGGTGTTGCTGACCGTAAACAAAGCCGTTCTAAATACGGTGCTAAACGTCCTAAAGGATAATAAGAAGGGAGATAAGAAAGAATGAGTCGTAAAAATAGAGCGCCAAAACGCGAAGTATTGCCAGATCCATTATACAATTCACAACTTGTAACACGTCTTATCAACCGTGTTATGCTTGATGGTAAACGTGGTACTGCTGCATCAATCGTATATGATGCATTTGAACAAATTAAAGAAGCTACTGGAAACGATGCACTTGAAGTATTCGAAACAGCTATGGAAAACATCATGCCTGTTCTTGAAGTACGTGCTCGTCGTGTCGGTGGTTCTAACTACCAAGTCCCAGTTGAAGTTCGTCCAGAACGTCGTACAACTCTTGGACTTCGTTGGTTGGTAAACGCATCACGTGATCGTGGTGAACACACTATGAAAGATCGTCTTGCAAAAGAAATCCTTGATGCTGCTAACAACACTGGTGCTTCAGTTAAAAAACGTGAAGATACACACCGTATGGCAGAAGCAAACCGTGCATTCGCACACTTCCGCTGGTAATCTGCAAGATAATGATACGTTACTTCGAATGCATTTAACTTGTTTTACTACTGGCATTCGAAATTGGCTTAATCAGAATTTATTTCTGCTTAGGTTGTATCAAATTTAATAAAACATCTTTAGAACGGGTAGGTCCTGCCTATCCGTTCTAAAAGTATGTTATAATAAAGTAGTAAACTAAATTTATAATAGGAGAAAAAAATGGCTCGCGAATTTTCACTTGAAAAAACTCGTAACATCGGTATCATGGCTCACGTCGATGCTGGTAAAACAACAACAACTGAGCGTATTCTTTACTATACTGGTAAAATCCATAAAATCGGTGAAACACACGAAGGTGCTTCACAAATGGACTGGATGGAACAAGAGCAAGAACGTGGTATCACAATCACTTCTGCCGCTACAACTGCACAATGGAAAGACTACCGCGTAAACATTATCGACACACCAGGGCACGTGGACTTCACAATCGAAGTACAACGTTCACTTCGTGTTCTTGATGGTGCGGTTACAGTTCTTGACTCACAATCAGGTGTAGAACCTCAAACAGAAACAGTTTGGCGTCAAGCTACTGAATACGGTGTTCCTCGTATCGTATTCTCAAACAAAATGGACAAAATCGGTGCTGACTTCCTTTACTCAGTAAGCACACTTCACGATCGTCTTCAAGCTAACGCTCACCCAATTCAATTGCCAATCGGTTCTGAAGACAGCTTCCGTGGTATCATTGACTTGGTTCGTATGAAAGCTGAAATCTACACTAACGACCTTGGTACAGATATTCTTGAAGAAGACATCCCAGCAGAATACGTAGATCAAGCTAACGAATACCGTGAAAAATTGATCGAAGCAGTTGCTGAAACTGATGAAGAATTGATGATGAAATACCTTGAAGGTGAAGAAATCACTGAAGCTGAATTGAAAGCTGCTATCCGTAAAGCAACTATCAACGTTGAATTCTTCCCAGTTCTTTGTGGTTCTGCCTTCAAAAACAAAGGTGTTCAAATGATGCTTGATGCGGTTATCGACTACCTTCCAAGCCCACTTGACATCCCTGCAATCAAAGGTGTTAACCCAGATACAGATGAAGAAGAAGAACGTCCAGCTTCAGATGACGAACCATTTGCAGCCCTTGCGTTCAAGATCATGACTGACCCATTCGTAGGTCGTTTGACATTCTTCCGTGTTTACTCAGGTGTATTGAACAGCGGTTCTTACGTTCTTAACACATCTAAAGGTAAACGTGAACGTATCGGACGTATCCTTCAAATGCACGCTAACCACCGTAACGAAATCGAAACAGTTTACGCTGGTGATATCGCCGCTGCTGTTGGTTTGAAAGATACTACAACTGGTGACTCATTGACTGATGAAAAAGCTAAAGTTATTCTTGAATCAATCGATGTTCCAGAACCAGTTATCCAATTGATGGTTGAACCTAAATCTAAAGCTGACCAAGATAAAATGGGTATCGCTCTTCAAAAACTTGCTGAAGAAGATCCAACATTCCGTGTTGAAACTAACGTTGAAACTGGTGAAACAGTTATCTCTGGTATGGGTGAACTTCACCTTGACGTCCTTGTTGACCGTATGAAACGTGAATTCAAAGTTGAAGCTAACGTAGGTGCTCCACAAGTATCATACCGTGAAACATTCCGTCAAGCTACTCAAGCACGTGGATTCTTCAAACGCCAATCTGGTGGTAAAGGTCAATTCGGTGATGTTTGGATTGAATTTACTCCAAATGAAGAAGGTAAAGGATTCGAATTCGAAAATGCTATTGTCGGTGGTGTGGTTCCTCGTGAATTCATCCCTGCAGTAGAAAAAGGTCTTCAAGAATCTATGGCTAACGGTGTTCTTGCTGGTTACCCAATGGTTGACGTTAAAGCTAAACTTTACGATGGTTCATACCACGATGTCGACTCATCTGAAACTGCCTTCAAGATCGCTGCATCACTTGCACTTAAAGAAGCTGCTAAAACTGCACACCCAGTTATTCTTGAACCAATGATGCTTGTTACAATCACAGCTCCAGAAGAAAACCTTGGTGACGTTATGGGTCACGTTACAGCTCGTCGTGGACGTGTTGATGGTATGGAAGCTCACGGTAACAGCCAAATCGTTCGTGCCTTCGTTCCACTTGCTGAAATGTTCGGTTACGCAACAGTTCTTCGTTCTGCAACTCAAGGACGTGGTACATTCATGATGGTATTTGACCACTACGAAGACGTTCCTAAATCAGTTCAAGAAGAAATCATCAAGAAAAATTCTGGTGAATAATTACTCATAAAAAGGATGCTCAAATGAGCGTCCTTTTTTGTAATGAAAACGGTAATAATATTTGCAATTTTAGCGAAATAGTTATATAATAATAGCGTTGAAAGGTTGATTTGTGCCTACGTAAGTTAATCTTTTCACAATTGTCTAAAAGGGAAACCTTTTAAAATAAAAAATTTTTTTTTGATTTTCATAAGGAGGAAATCACTAATGGTAGTTAAAGTTGGTATTAACGGTTTCGGTCGTATCGGTCGTCTTGCATTCCGTCGTATCCAAAACGTTGAAGGTGTTGAAGTAGCTCGTATTAACGACCTTACTGACCCAGCTATGCTTGCTCACTTGTTGAAATACGATACAACTCAAGGTCGTTTCAACGGTGATGTTGTTGTTAAAGATGGTGGTTTTGAAGTTAACGGTCAATTCGTTAAAGTTTCTGCTGAACGTGACCCAGAACAAATCGACTGGGCTAACGACGGTGTAGAAATCGTTCTTGAAGCAACTGGTTTCTTTGCAACTAAAGCTGCTGCTGAAAAACACTTGCACGAAGGTGGAGCTAAAAAAGTTGTTATCACTGCTCCTGGTGGATCAGATGTTAAAACAATCGTATTTAACACTAACCACGAAATCCTAGATGGTACTGAAACAGTTATCTCAGCTGGTTCATGTACAACTAACTGTCTTGCACCAATGGCTGACGCTTTGAACAAAAACTTCGGTCTTAAAGTTGGTACAATGACTACAGTTCACGGTTACACTGGTGACCAAATGACTCTTGATGGACCACACCGTAAAGGTGACTTCCGTCGCGCACGTGCTGCTGCTGAAAACATCGTTCCTAACTCAACTGGTGCTGCTAAAGCTATCGGTCTTGTTATCCCTGAATTGAACGGTAAACTTCAAGGTCATGCACAACGTGTACCAGTTCCAACTGGATCACTTACTGAACTTGTTTCAGTTCTTGACAAAAAAGTAACTGTTGAAGAAGTTAACGCTGCTATGCAAGCTGCTGCAACTGAATCATTCGGTTACAACACTGACCAAGTAGTTTCAAGCGATATCGTAGGTATCTCATTCGGTTCATTGTTTGACGCAACTCAAACTGAAGTAACTGAAGCTGCTGACGGTACTCAATTGGTTAAAACTGTTTCATGGTACGACAACGAAATGTCATACACTTCACAACTTGTTCGTACTCTTGAATACTTCGCAAAAATTGCTAAATAATCATTGAGTTGATCAGTTAAAGAGAGGATTTATTCCTCTCTTTTTTTTGTTTTCTGTAAATATGTTCTTTAGATCTCGTGCGCTTGTAGAGGCTGTGGGACAAATTCTATTGATTTAACTACCTCTTTTACAGGTTTTGTGATATAATTAGCATGTATAAAAAATTATAAGGAGTCCTATCAATGGCTAAATTGACTGTTAAAGACGTTGATTTGAAAGGTAAAAAAGTCCTTGTCCGTGTTGACTTTAACGTACCTTTGAAAGATGGCGTTATCACTAATGACAACCGTATTTCTGCGGCTCTTCCAACAATCAAGTACATCATCGAACAAGGTGGTCGTGCAATTCTTTTCTCTCACCTTGGACGTGTTAAAGAAGAAGCTGATAAAGAAGGTAAATCTCTTGCTCCAGTAGCAGCTGATTTGGCAGCTAAACTTGGTCAAGATGTTGTCTTCCCAGGTGTTACACGTGGTGCTGAACTTGAAGAAGCTATCAACAACCTTAAAGATGGTGAAGTTCTTCTTGTTGAAAACACTCGTTTTGAAGATGTTGACGGTAAAAAAGAATCTAAAAACGATCCAGAACTTGGTAAATACTGGGCTTCACTTGGTGACGGAATCTTCGTTAACGATGCATTCGGTACTGCACACCGTTCACACGCATCTAACGTAGGTATCTCTGCAAACGTTGAAAAAGCTGTTGCAGGTTTCCTTCTTGAAAACGAAATTGCTTACATCCAAGAAGCTGTTGAAAACCCAGTTCGTCCATTTATCGCAATCCTTGGTGGTTCAAAAGTTTCAGATAAAATCGGTGTTATCGAAAACTTGTTGAAAAAAGCTGATAAAGTTCTTATCGGTGGTGGTATGACTTACACATTCCTTAAAGCACAAGGTATCGAAATCGGTAACTCACTTGTTGAAGAAGACAAACTTGACGTTGCTAAAGAACTTTTGGCTAAAGCTAACGGTAAATTGATCTTGCCAGTTGACTCAAAAGAAGCTAACGCTTTTGCTGACTACACTGAAGTTAAAGATACTGAAGGTGCAGCTGTAGATGCTGGATTCCTTGGTCTTGATATCGGTCCTAAATCAATCGCTAAATTCGACGAAGAATTGACTGGTGCTAAAACAGTTGTTTGGAACGGACCTATGGGTGTATTTGAAAACCCTGATTTCCAAGCTGGTACAATCGGTGTAATGGACGCTATCGTTAAACAACCAGGTGTTAAATCAATCATCGGTGGTGGTGACTCAGCTGCCGCAGCTATCAACCTTGGCCGTGCAGACAAATTCTCATGGATCTCTACTGGTGGTGGAGCTTCTATGGAACTTCTTGAAGGTAAAGTACTTCCAGGTCTTGCTGCATTGACTGACAAATAATTCTCAACTTTGAGAATAGAAGAGCCCTTTGGGGCTCTTTTTTGTTTACACTTGAAAAAGTAAACGCATTCCAGTCTAGCGAAAACGATTTAAAATGTGTTAAAATAAAGAAAATATATTGGGTTGTGGGTTATGAAGTATTTGAAAGATCTTTTATCAAATTATAAATTTGATCCGAGTAAGTTTAAGTTAGGGATGCGAACGCTGAAGACAGGTTTGTCTGTCTTTTTGGTTCTCTTATTATTTCATTTATTTGGTTGGGAAGGGCTGCAGATTGGAACGCTGACGGCTGTTTTCAGCTTACGTGAAAGTTTGGATAAAAGTGTTCACTTTGGTTTTTCGCGTATTGTTGGAAATAGTGTCGGTGGTTTTCTATCTTTGCTCTTCTTTTTAATTAATCAATTTTTCCACAACCAATTTTGGGTGACTTTAATTTTTGTTCCAGTATTTACAATGCTTGGCATTATGATCAATGTTTCGATTAACAATAAAGCAGGGATTATTGGTGGAACTTCGGCACTTTTAATTATTACGTTGTCTATTCCAGCTGGGGATACGATTTTATATGTCTTTGCAAGGGTGTTTGAAACATTCTGTGGAGTCTTTGTTGCTATACTCGTTAATTCTGATGTAGATATGGTTCGCGAGTGGTTGAAAAATAAAAATGAAAAAAATTAAGTCTTAATGTTATATTTTCTAACATATGGGGTTGACAGTTTAGAATTTTCAGACTATAATAATTATCGGAAGGAGGTCATCATGAAAGAAAAAGAACTCAGACGTTCCATGGCGGTTTTTCCCATTGGGACAGTAATGAAATTGACCGATTTAACAGCACGTCAGATTCGTTATTATGAGGATCAAGGGTTAATAACCCCAGAACGTACTTCAGGTAACCGTCGTATGTTTTCATTAAACGATATGGATCGATTGCTTGAAATTAAAGATTTCCTTGACGAGGGGCTTAACATTGCGGCTATCAAACGTGAATACGCAGATAGACAAGATAAAGCACTTCAAAAGCAGAAGTCTTTAACTGATGCTGATGTTCGTCGAATCTTACAAGATGAACTCCGAAACCAAGGTCGTTTTTCGGCCCCATCACAGTACATTAGCAATTGGCGCATCTAAAAATAAGCGCCGCTCGGTTATTTCGGTTTTAAAAGGAGACCTAAATTCATGACTATTACAGCAGCTGACATCCGTCGCGAAGTCAAAGAAAAAAATGTTACATTTTTACGCTTGATGTTCTCAGATATCGCTGGAACATTGAAAAACGTAGAAATCCCAGCAACTGACGAACAACTTGACAAAGTATTGTCAAACAAAGCAATGTTCGATGGTTCTTCAATCGAAGGTTTTGTACGTATCAACGAATCTGATATGTTCTTGCACCCAGATCTTGATACATGGACAGTGTTCCCTTGGGGTGGTGAAAATGGTGCTGTTGCAGGTTTGATCTGTGATATCTACACTGCTGAAGGTGAACCATTTGCAGGTGACCCACGTGGTAACTTGAAACGTGCACTTCGTCACATGGAAAAAGTTGGTTTCAAATCATTTAACCTTGGTCCAGAGCCAGAATTCTTCTTGTTCAAATTGGATGAAAAAGGTGAACCAACTCTTGAAGTAAACGACCGCGGTGGTTACTTCGACCTTGCACCAACTGACCTTGCAGATAACACTCGTCGTGAAATCGTTAATGTTTTGACTGAAATGGGATTTGAAGTTGAAGCAAGTCACCACGAAGTTGCAATCGGTCAACACGAAATCGACTTTAAATATGCTGATGTTTTGAAAGCATGTGATAACATTCAAATTTTCAAACTTGTTGTTAAAACAATTGCTCGTAAACATGGTCTTTACGCTACATTCATGGCTAAACCTAAATTTGGTATCAACGGTTCAGGTATGCACTGTAACATGTCATTGTTCGATTACGATGGAAACAATGCTTTCTTTGATACTGAAGATCCAAAAGGTATGCAATTGTCTGAAACAGCATATTACTTCCTTGGCGGTTTGATGAAACACGCTTATAACTACACTGCAATCATGAACCCAACTGTAAACTCATACAAACGTTTGGTTCCTGGTTATGAAGCACCTGTTTACATCGCATGGGCTGGACGTAACCGTTCACCACTTATCCGCGTACCTGCATCACGTGGAATGGGTACTCGTTTGGAACTTCGTTCAGTTGACCCAACTGCTAACCCATATCTTGCTCTTGCTGTCCTTCTTGAAGCAGGTCTTGATGGTATTGAAAACAAAATTGAAGCACCAGCTCCAGTTGAATCAAATATCTACATCATGACTCAAGAAGAACGTAAAGAAGCTGGAATTCGTGATCTTCCATCAACATTGCACAATGCCGTTAAAGCATTGCAAGATGATGAAGTGGTTAAAGCTGCTCTTGGAAATCACATCTTTACAAACTTTGTGGAAGCTAAGAAAATTGAATGGTCAAGCTATGCGGCCTTTGTTTCACAATGGGAAATCGACAACTATCTAGATCTTTACTAAGAAGTAGTAGTAAGTAAGACAGCTTCTAGCTGTCTTTTTTTTTCCAAAAAATACCACATTCTAAATAGAAAGTTTAAATAAGAGCTATTCTAATTAGAGAGAATGTGGTATAATGTGAAGTAAATATTCTGAATAATTAGACTATTTTAGTCTATTTTAGACTATTTGTATTAATGATAGGAGTAAGAGCTATGAATGAAAGTGCTTTGAGGGCGCAGCAGACAACGCTTTGGGATCCATCTTTTGAATCAGATGCCTGTGGGATGGGGTTTGTTGCACAACTCGATGGTGAAGCAAGTCATACTTTGATTGATTATGCCTTGACAATGTTGACACGTATGAATCACCGTGGTGGTACAGGAGCTGAACCTGATACTGGTGATGGTGCCGGAATGTTGCTTGCTTTACCAGATGAATTTTTCCAATTAAAAGCAAAAGAAGCAGGTTATGATTTACCTAAAAAAGGTGACTACGCTGTTGCACAACTATTTTTACCTCAAGATACTGAGGCTAAAGATAGCCTTCTAGAAGCAGTTAAAGCAGAAATTAAATCAGCTGGTTTCCATGTTTTGATGACTCGTGATGTGCCATTCAATTATGACAATTGTGGTCCAGCGGCACAAGAAATTATGCCAAGCTTTGTTCAAGTTTTTGTTAAAAAACCTGATGATACTAAAGCTGGTCGTGATTTTGAAGACAAATTGTTCCGCTTGCGTCGTCAACTTGAAAAGAGCTTTTCATCTGATGAATTTTTCATCTGTTCTCTTTCAAGCAAAACAATTGTGTATAAAGGGATGCTTCATGCCTTTCAAGTAGGGCTATTCTACCCTGACTTGCAAGATGAACATTTTAAATCACACATTGCATTGACACACTCACGTTTCTCTACAAATACTTTCCCATCTTGGGATCGTGCACAGCCATTCCGTTTCTTGGCTCACAATGGTGAAATTAATACACTTCGTGGTGCAGAAAACTGGATGCACAGTCACCAGATTGAAGTTTATAATGAAGAAAACTCAGATTCTGCCAAGTTGGAAAACTGTTTAGAGTATCTTTATCGCAATGGCCGTGATATTCCACAAAGTTTATTGATGATGGTGCCAGAAGCTTGGGGTGACGAGTCAGGTCTTCCTGATGACCTTAAAGCATTTTATGAATATGCATCAAGTTTTGTAGCTCCATGGGATGGTCCAGCTGCTCTTGTCTTTACAGATGGTGACATGGTTGGTGCTCGTTTGGACCGTAATGGTTTGCGTCCTAGCCGCTACTCATTGACAAAAGATAATTTCTTAATCTGTTCAAGTGAATCTGGTGTTGTTGACCTTGAACCAAGTCGCGTTATCGAAAAAGGTGTGCTTGGACCTGGTAACATGATGTTGATTGACACAACTTCTGGTAAATTGATGCGTAATGAAGAAGTCAAAGCCTACTATGCTGCACAACATCCATACAAAGAATGGGTTGAAGAAAATATTGCACATCTTAATGACTTTGAAGCTTCAGAATTAACTCAAGAAACAAATGACATTGAAACAATGTGGAAAGCTTACGGATATAATGAAGAAGTTATTCGTACAGTTATCCTCCCAATGTCTGAAAAAGGTGAAGAACCTGTTATTTCTATGGGATTTGATAGCCCACTAGCAGTTCTTTCTAATAAGAGTCAATCTCTTTTCACTTTCTTTAAACAACAATTCGCCCAAGTTACAAACCCACCAATCGATGCGATTCGTGAACAAATTGTCGTTTCAACAAGTGTTTACCTCGGTGGTGATGGTAACTTCAAAGCTGATGGTGCTGATAACTGTGTCAAAGTTAAAATTGATAGTCCAGTTCTTTCAAGCGAAGATTTTGCCAAAATCGCTAACTTGCAAGACGAACGTTATCGTGCAACAACTCTCTCAACAGTTTACGATGTTGTTGAACCATCACATAATCGTTTGCAACGTGCGTTAGAAAATCTTTTCAAAGCAGCTGAAAAAGCTGTTGATAATGGTAGCAAGATTATCATTCTTTCAGACCGCAATGTAAAAGAAAACCAAACAACAATCCCAATGCTTTTGGCTGTTTCTGGTTTGAATAACTACATGGTTGTCAAAGGAAAAGCTAGTCAATTCTCAATCGTTGTGGATACGGCAGAAGCAATTGAAGTTCATCATTTTGCTACTTTGGTTGGTTATGGTGCTGCAGCCGTTCACCCTTATGGTGCTTATGCAACATTGAAAGAATACGGTAAAGATGAAACAGCATTTGAAAAATACCGTAAAGCAGCTGAAAAAGGTATCGTTAAAGTTATGAGCCGTATGGGGATTTCGACAATCCTTGGTTACAAAGGGGCTCAATTATTTGAAGCAGTTGGTCTTTCAGACTCAGTTGTTAACAAATACTTTACAGGTACAGTAACACGTATCGGTGGATTGTCTCTTGACCAAATTGAAAAAGAATATCTTCAACGTATGGAAGATGCCTTTGGACCTCGTCGTGGTGATTATCTTCAAAGTGGCGGTATTTATCAATTTAAAGCTGATGGTGAATATCACCTCTTCAATCCACATACAATCTACAATTTCCAACAAGCTGTTCGTAAAGGAGATTACAAACTCTTCAAAGAATACACTGCTGAATTGGATAAAGAAGCCTTGTCAACTCCGACGACACTTCGTTCAATCTGGGAATTTAAATCAGATCGTCCAAAAGTTGACCTTTCTGAGGTTGAACCAGCAGAAGCAATTGTTAAACGTTTCAAAGTTGGTGCCATGAGTTTTGGTTCGCTTTCTAAAGAAGCGCACGAAACAATCGCTGAAGCAATGAACTCAATTGGAGCTAAATCTAACTCTGGTGAAGGTGGCGAAAACCGTAATCGTTTCAAAGTGCAACCAGATGGTCGTAACTTGAACTCTAAGATTAAACAAGTCGCTTCAGGACGTTTTGGTGTCAATGCTGAATACCTTATGTCTGCTGAAGAAATCCAAATCAAATTGGCACAAGGTGCAAAACCTGGTGAAGGTGGTCAGTTGCCTGGTCAAAAAGTCTTCCCATGGGTTGCTGAAATTCGTGGTGCAACGCCTGGTGTGCGTTTGATTTCACCGCCACCTCACCATGATATCTACTCAATTGAAGATTTGGCACAATTGATTTATGACCTTAAAGCTATTAATCCTTATGCTAAAATCAATGTTAAATTGGTTTCAAGTACTGGTGTTGGTACAATCGCTACAGGTTGTGTAAAAGCTGGTGCTGATAAGGTTGTTATCTCTGGTTATGATGGTGGTACAGGAGCTTCTCCTCGTAACTCTGTTCGTGATGCTGGTCTTCCATGGGAAATGGGATTGGCTGAAGCTCATCAAACATTGTCACTTAATCGCCTTCGTCAACGTATGACGCTTGAAACAGATGGTAAATTGATGACAGGTCGTGATGTTGCCATTGCCACACTTCTTGGTGCAGAAGAATATTCATTTGCAAGTTTGACATTGATTTCAATTGGTTGTGTCATGATGCGTGTATGTTCTCTTAATACTTGTCCTGTTGGTGTTGCAACACAAAATCCAGAACTTCGTAAACACTTTGCTGGTAAACCTGAACATGTTATCAACATGATGATGTTTATGGCAGAAGAATTGCGTGAATACATGGCTGAGCTTGGTTTCCGTTCTGTTGATGAAATGGTTGGACATTCAGAAATCTTGAAAGCTAAATTTGTTCCAAAAGGTAAAGCTAAATCACTTGATTTCTCTCGTATGCTTGGAACAGCTTATCCAATTGAACGTAAGACAGAAGATCCATTTGCTGAAGCACGTCAATGGAAAGAATTGGATGGATTTGCCAAAGCCGCTGTCGATAGTGGTACAAGCGTAACAGTTAAAGAAACAATCAACAATGTTCAACGTGCTGTTGGAGCTCGTATGGCAGGTTGGATGGCTGAACGTTATGGTAACTACTCAGTTGAACCTGGTTTGATTAAGTACGAATACACTGGTATTGCTGGTCAATCATTTGCAAGCTTTATTACTCAAGGTATGGAATTGACTTTGGTTGGTGAAGCCAATGACTACATTGCTAAATCTATGTCAGGTGGACGTTTGATTGTGAAACCACCACATGATGCTGCTTATGATATTGAAAATTCACCAATTGTTGGTAACGTTGCCCTCTTTGGTGCGGTCAAAGGTGAAGCTTACTTCGCTGGTCGTGCTGGTGAACGTTTCTGTGTTCGTAACTCAGGTGCGAAAGTTGTTGTTGAAGGTGTCGGAGCTCACGGTTGTGAATACATGACAGGTGGTGTTGCGGTTATCCTTGGTACAACAGGTCGTAACTTCGCTGCTGGTATGAGTGGTGGTGTTGCTTACGTTTACGATGCTGATGGCGATTTCGCTGAAAAAGTTAACCGTCAAATGGTTGACCTTTACAAAGTTGGTGAAACACGTGGTGACGATGTTTTGGTAGATATGATTCAAAAACACTACGAATACACTGGTAGTGCCAAAGCTAAACGTTTGCTTGACAACTGGGCACAAGAAGTTGATAAATTTGTCAAAGTTTACCCAACTGAGTTCCACGAAATCAATAACATTGAGTATGCTCTTGCTAATACTGGTCTAGAAGGTGACGAACTTGAATTGCGTACTTTCGAAATTGCAACTGGTGGAGCTGAAACAGCAGCAGAAAAAGAAGAGCTTCTCGCACAAGTAACAGGGGGTAAATAAAATGGCTAATCCGTTTGGATTTTTGAAATATGATCGAAAAGACAATCCGTTTCGTCCTGTTGCTGAACGCATCTTGGACTTTGAAGAATTACAAGTTCCATTAACAGCAGAAGAGCGCCAAAAGCAAGCTGCGCGTTGCATGTCTTGTGGGATTCCTTTCTGTCACTCAGGACAATTTTACGGTGGTGGACGTGCAGTTTCAGGTTGTCCAAATGACAATTTGATTCCTGAATGGAATGATTTACTATACAAAGGTGACTATAAGCGTGCATTTGAGCGTTTATCACGCACTAATCCGTTTCCAGAGATGACTGGACGTGTTTGTCCAGCTCCATGTGAAAAAGGCTGTACAGAGGGCCTCAATGGCTCTGGTGTTACTATCCATGATAACGAACGTTTTATCATCGATACAGCCTTTGAAAATGGTTGGGTAGAAGAATCAGGTCGTCCAGCATTTCGTACAGGATTTAAAATTGCCGTTATTGGTTCAGGTCCTGCGGGCCTTTCAACAGCATGGCGTCTTAACAAACTTGGTCACAGTGTTACAGTTTATGAACGTAGTGATCGCTTTGGTGGACTTTTGATGTACGGTATTCCAAATATGAAGTTGGATAAAGAAGTTGTTCAACGTCGTATTGATCTTATGGAAAAACTTGGTATCAATTTTGTTGCCAATACAGAAGTTGGACGTGATATTACTGCAGATGATTTGTTGAAAGAATATGACCGTGTAGTTCTTGCCACTGGTGCTAGTGTGCCACGTGATTTGGATGTTCCTGGTCGTCACTTGACTGGTATTCGATTTGCAGTTGATTTCTTAACAGAAACAACTAAAAATGTTCTTGCATCTGATAACAAAAAACTTGGTCCAACACTTGAAGGAAAACATGTTCTTGTTATCGGTGGTGGTGATACTGGTAATGACTGTATCGGTACAGCGGTTCGTTTAGGTGCAGCAAGCGTTAAACAGCTTGAAATCACTCCAGAACCACCAGAAAAACGCTTACCAACTAATCCATGGCCACAATATCCAATGATTAAACGCGTTGGATATGGACAAGAAGAAGCTAATTTCGTACAAGATACAGAATTGACAACTTATGCAACATCAACAACAGAATTTATTGGTGCTGATCGTGGCCAAGTCATTGCTGCGAAAACTATCAAAGTTGGTCCTGGTTTCAAACCAATCGAAGGTACCGAAGAAACGATTAAAGCTGACCTTGTCTTGTTAGCAATGGGATTCACTGGTGCTGAAAAATCACTTTTTGAACAATTTGGTGTCCAAAGTGTTTATGATGATTATTCAACTAACAACGATCGTGTCTTTGTTGCTGGTGATGCTCGTCGTGGTCCAAGTCTTGTCATTTGGGGAATCCGTGAAGGACGTAAGGCTGCTGAACAAATCGACCAAGGCCTTCGTGTCATGGTTGCTCAATAATGAATTAATCTAAGCGTTTAACACACTTTCTTGTTTTCAATCATAAAAAAACTGTCCATTGGGCAGTTTTTTTGTAACGTTCATTTTGCAAATTGAGATTTCGTGAAATATAACGCTTACAATCCTTTATATAATTTGTAATATTGGCTTGCTATACTAGTGTTCATAAAGGGAGGAAGATTTTTATGAATTATAAAACAAAATTAGTTCTAGCTACGGCGACATTGTCAGGTGCTTTGCTATTTTCACAAGTAAATGTAAAAGCAGATACTTACACCTTGCAAAGTGGTGATTCATTTTATAGTGTGGCGCAGATGTATGGACTGAGTGTTTATGATTTAGCAGCCTTAAATGGTATGTCGATTTATGACACTATTGTTCCTGGGCAAGTGCTACAGATACCTGATAAGACACCAATTGATCCATTTGTGACTAATTTGTTAACATCAAGTAGGAATTCTGAGGTAAGCCAAACTGATGTGCCAGCGTCAAAGCAGGACAGCTCGACTAATACTTACCCTGTTGGGTAATGCACTTGGGGTGTTAAGCAGGTAGCTACATGGGCAAGTAATTGGTGGGGAAATGCTGGCGATTGGGCAGCCAATGCCGCTTCACAAGGTTATGTGGTTGGGACACAGGCTGAAGTAGGAGCTATTGTCTGTTGGACTGATCCAGATAGTTATGGGCATGTGGCTTATGTGACAGCTGTAAATGCTAGTGGGCAAATTCAAGTTTTAGAATCTAATTATGGCAATAAACAATGGATTGATAATTATCGTGGTTGGTTTGATCCAACAAAGAGTAACACTGCTGGAACAGTCAGCTATATCTATCCAGAAAGTTATTAACAAGATAGAATAAGTCTGGAAAAATTCCAGGCTTTTTTATTTCTGTGGATAAGTTGTTGATAAAAAGCTAGTTGATGTGATCAACTAGCTTTTTGATTATTTATCATCTGGTGTGAGAATCATTGGAATAATGATTGGTTCACGTTCAGTTTTTTCGTATAGGAATGGACGAAGCGCGTTAACGATAGCACCGTTAACAGATTGGATACTTGCATCTTTGTTTTTCAAAGCAATGCGGATAGCATTGAAGAGAACACGTTGACTTTCGCGAATAAGGTCACCAGATTCACGCATGTAGATAAATCCACGACTAAGAATGTCTGGACCTGCCAAAATCATTTGGCTATCAAAGTCAACAGTAGCAACGGCAAGAACAACACCGTCTTCAGATAAATCACGGCGGTCACGAAGTACAGCAGCACCGATATCTCCGATACCATTACCATCAACATAGATATCCTGAGCGTTAAAGTGTCCAGCACGACGAGCTGAGTTAGCTGTAAGAGCTAGCACATCACCGTTTTCCATGATGAAGATATTGTCTTTTGGCACACCTGTGTCCATCGCTAAACCAGCGTGGATTTTAAGCATACGGTATTCACCGTGAACAGGCATGAAGAATTTTGGTTTCATCAAGCGGAGCATAAGTTTTTGCTCTTGTTGTCCACCGTGACCAGATGTGTGGATGTTGTTAACTTTTCCGTGGATAACTTCTACACCAGCTTCTTGGATAGTGTTGATAAGTTTGTTAACACTTGTTGTATTACCAGGAATTGGGCTAGAAGAGAAGATGACAGTATCGCCAGGTTGTAGTGTAACTTGACGGTGTGTACCATTAGCAATACGTGCTAGCGCAGCCATTGATTCACCTTGGCTACCTGTACACATAATCAAAATTTCACTAGCGTGGTAGTCTTTGATTTCGCTTGGTTCGATAAATGTTCCTTTTGGAACTTTGATGTAACCAAGTTCAATACCGTTTACAATGGCTTTTTCCATTGAACGTCCGAAGACTACGATTTTACGTCCAGTTTTAACAGCTGCTTCGGCAGCTTGTTGGAGACGGAAGATATTTGAAGCAAATGACGCAAAGATAATACGTCCATGGATGCCTTCAATAATCTTCATAATAGATTGTCCAACAACTTTTTCTGAGTTTGTAAAGGTTGGAATTTCTGCGTTAGTAGAATCAGATAGCAAACATAGGACGCCATCCTCACCAAGTGCAGCCATGCGGTGGATATCTGCTGGTTCACCAACCGGTGTCCAGTCAAATTTGAAATCCCCTGTGCAGACAATTTTACCTTGTGGTGTGTGGATAACGATTCCTAGAGGTTCCGGAATTGAGTGGGTTGTACGGAAGAATGTAACGCTAAGGTTTTTAAAAGTCAACTCTGTATTGGCGTTGATTTCATAAAGTTTAGCGTCACGTAAAAGTCCGTGTTCTTCCAATTTTCCTTTGATAAGTGAAAGCGCAAGTGGTCCAGCATAAATTGGAATATTGGCTTGTTTCAAAAGAAATGGAATCCCACCAATGTGGTCTTCGTGCCCGTGAGTAATCACAAGGCCTTTAATGCGATCGATATTGTCAACGATATATGAATAGTCTGGAATAACGTAGTCAATACCGAGCAAATCGTCTTCTGGGAATTTGATACCAGCATCTACGATAATGATTTCATCTTGATATTCAATACCGTAAGTGTTTTTACCAATTTCTCCGAGACCACCAATCGCATAAACCCCAACTTCTTCGGGTTTTAAATTGATTTGTGACATGTTATAACTCCGTTAATTTAAAGGCACCTGTTTCTTTTTCGTAGGCTAGGTGTTTTTCTGAAAGAAGTTCAATGTATTCAACGTTGTAAGGTGTTTTTGCCTCTACAAGTTCACGAGTTTTGATACGTCCTTCAAGTTCGTTAGCTGCGTCAATTTCTAAATAAAGAGCTTTAGTTTGTTCGCGGCGTGGGTTACGTTCTTTTGTTTCTTGATAAAAAACTTTATAAATCATAGTTTTTTCCTTTCTTGATATACCTGTGGTTAATCAAACTACACAAAACACGTCAACTAGCTTGTACATACTTGCTACTTGACCAGTTCTTATTAAATTTTTTCTGAGTAATTGATTTAACCTTGATTCGTTGCAATTATTAAAATTATATCATAAAATAAGAAGTATAATCAAGTGAGGGAATTTAAATGATGAAAGTTTTAGCCTTTGATACTTCAAGTAAGGCTTTGTCTGTTGCCATCTTGGATGGTGAAAATTTACTAGCCGATGTAACGGTCAATATTAAGAAAAATCACAGCATTAATTTAATGCCTGCGATTGATTTTTTGATGAAAGCAGTTGATTTAAAACCAACTGATTTGGATAGAATTTCAGTAGCTCAAGGTCCTGGCTCATACACTGGGCTACGTGTGGCAGTTGCGACTGCAAAAACACTGGCATACACTTTAAATATTGAGTTGGTAGGTGTTTCTAGTCTTTACGCGCTTGCTGCTGCGGCTGATTTTGATGGCTTAGTTGTCCCAGTGATTGATGCTCGTCGTAATAATGTGTATGCTGGTTTTTACAAAGATGGTCAATCTCTTAAAGACGACCAACACATGAACTTTGCCGATGTTCTTGAAGCAGTTAAGGACGAAGAATCTGTTATGTTTGTTGGTGAAGTGGCTAATTTCAGCAATCAAATTGCTGAGAGTCTTCCGCAAGCTAAGGTTCTTTCTGTTTTGCCGTCAGCTTATGCTATTGGTAAACGTGGTCAAGAGTTACAACCAGTTGATGTGGATAGCTTTGTGCCAAGTTATCTAAAACGTGTTGAAGCAGAAGAAAATTGGCTTAAAACACACACAGAAAATCCAAGTGCAAATTATGTCAATCGCATCTAATATGAAAGATTTACAAGCAAGTGTTACTGCTGTTTATGAGATATTGTCAGATGTTTACCCAGTATCTCCGTGGTCTGAAAAGCAGATTTTATCAGACATGCAACAGGATAATGTTGATTACTTTTTTGTCAAAAAAGATGAAAAAGTTGTAGGATTTTTAGCCATTTCACAATTGGCTGGGGAACTAGAAATTACAAATATTGCCATAAAAAAAGCTTATCAAGGACATGGCTTAGGTAGTCAATTGTTGGCTAATCTGGATCATGTTGATTTTCCGATTTTCTTGGAAGTGAGAGCGTCAAATACTCCTGCACAAGCTTTGTATGAGAAATTTGGTTTTGACATTATTGGCAAGCGTAAGCAATATTATCATGAACCAGTAGAAGATGCGATTATCATGAAGCGCGAAGGTAAATACGAGGTAATTAATCGATGAAAGATAGATATATTTTAGCCGTGGAGAGTTCTTGTGATGAAACAAGTATTGCGGTTTTGAAGAATGAAAGTGAGATTTTAAGTAACGTCATCGCAAGCCAAATCGAAAGTCATAAGCGTTTTGGTGGTGTTGTGCCTGAAGTTGCTAGTCGTCACCATGTTGAAGTAATTACAACTTGCTTTAAGGATGCTTTGGAAGCTGCAGGCATTGAAGTTAGCGACTTAGATGCGGTTGCGGTCACTTACGGACCTGGTTTGGTTGGTGCGATTCTGGTTGGAATGGCGGCTGCTAAAGCTTTTGCTTGGGCAAATAATTTGCCATTGATTCCAGTCAACCACATGGCAGGACACTTAATGGCGGCGCGTGAAGTAAAAGAACTTCAATACCCATTGATGGCTTTATTGGTTTCTGGTGGTCACACAGAACTTGTCTATGTGTCTGAACCAGGTAATTATAAGATTGTTGGTGAAACACGTGATGATGCTGTAGGTGAAGCTTATGACAAAGTTGGTCGTGTGATGGGCTTGACTTACCCAGCGGGACGTGAAATAGACCAATTGGCACATAAAGGAAAAGATATCTATGATTTCCCACGTGCGATGATTAAAGAAGACAATCTTGAGTTTTCATTCTCAGGGTTGAAATCAGCCTTTATTAATCTCCATCATAATGCGGCTCAAAAAGGTGAAACTCTTTCAAATGAAGATTTGTCAGCATCATTCCAAGCAGCTGTCTTAGATGTTTTAATGGCTAAAACCAAAAAAGCTTTGGAGAAATATCAAGTTAAAACCCTTGTAGTAGCAGGTGGTGTAGCTGCTAACCAAGGCCTTCGTGAACGTTTAGCAGATGAAATCACAGAAGCAGAAGTTGTCATTCCCCCACTACGTCTATGTGGTGATAATGCGGGAATGGTTTCACTAGCTGCAGCTATTGAATACGACAAAGGACATTTTGCTGGACTTGATTTAAATGCTAAACCAAGTCTTGCCTTTGATACATTGGATTAAATATAAATAAGCTCCTGAAAATTTCAGGGGCTTTTGACTTATTACCAGGTTTAGTAGTTTAATTTTGACATGATTTTTTCGAGCTGAGCAACTTCATCTGTGGATAAGTTTGATAATAGCAAATCAGATTGTTGCTGTTCATATTCATGAAGTTGTTGATAAATGTCCACGGCTTTTTCTGTTGGGTAAACACGCTTGATTTTTTGATTAACAGAATCTTTCTTTAATTCAAAATAGCCAAGCTTAACAAGTTTTTTGATGGTTCTAAAGGCTGTTGTGCGATCAATTTGGACATTATCAGCTAATTCCCCTAAAAACATACCAGGTTGTTCACAGATACGAATGATATAGATATAAAGGTTATTATTTAAGCCAAATTCTTTAAAGTGATTGTTAGAATCTATTTGAATAGTACGCGTAATGGCACCAATAGTACGAATGATTTTAAACATTTTATCTCCTCGAATAAATTTTATCAAAAAATTATTGCATTTACAATAAAATGTGCTATAATATGAGAAATATTATTGCAAATACAATTAAATAAAAGGGGAGAGTTTATGGAAATCAGAAGTTTTGAGCCAAAATTTAATCAGTCAGTAAAAGAGATGATTTTAGATATTCAACAAAATGAATTTCTACTTCCAATCACGCTATCTGATCAACCTGATTTATTGGATATTGAACGTTCATACCAAAATAAAGGTGGACAGTTTTGGGTGGCTGTGGATAGCAGCAGTGGTCATGTAATTGGATGTCTTGGTTTAGTTGCACTTAGAGATGGGAATGTTGCTTTAAAGAAAATGTTTGTTGCAAAACCTTATCGAAAATTAGGTTTAGGGAAAAAGTTATTAGAAGAATTTATTACTTATTGTTATGAAAATAGTAAAAAGGCGATATTTCTTGGAACAACATCAGATTTTGAAGCTGCTCAATATTTTTATCAAAAATCTGGATTTAAAGAAATTACTTCGGCAGATTTACCTGAAGATTTTCCACGTTTAACTGTGGATAACTGTTATTACACTTATTACATTAACTAAAAAAGCAGACGTAGTCTGCTTTTTTAGTGATAAAAACTTTTTTCTTTCTAGATATATTACCAGCTGGCTTTTGTGACCCCTGGGATTTTTCCTTCGTGAGCAAGATTACGGAAGTTGATACGGCTCATGCCAAATTTTCGCATGTAAGCATGAGGACGACCGTCAATGCGGTCACGGTTTTTCAAGCGATTTGGATTTGAGTCGCGTGGTAATTTACGAAGGGCTTCGTAATCACCTTTAGCTTTTAGTTCGCGACGCAAGTCTGCGTATTGTTCAATGAGTTTTAATTGTTTATTGTATCTAGCGATTTTTGATTTTTTAGCCATAATATCTCCTTTTAGTTAACTGGTTAACAAAATTAATTATAACACTTTTAGGTCAAGAATCAAGCAAAAAAACCTTAACTAGTTAAATATTTTTTTAAAAATATAAAAAAGAAATCCAAAATTGGATTTCTCAACAATTGTTAATAATGTAAACTTCCAGCAACCCAGCCTGTGCACAAGGCAACCGTGATATTAAAACCACCTGTGTGGGCATTGATATCAAGGACTTCGCCAGCAAAGTGCAAACCTGGAACTTGCTTGCTTTCAAGAGTTTTAGGATTGATTTCTTTTAAGTCAACGCCGCCTTTGGTTACAAAGGATTTTGCGAGAGACATTTTTCCAGCGACCTTGATTGGTAAAGCTTTTATCTTATCCACAAGCTCTTTTTCTTGATTTGGGGTCAGTTGTTTGACTTTTTCAGGAAATGGCTGAGCAAAAAAGTTTGCTAAGCGCTCAGGGACAAGCATTTTAAGAGTATTCTTAAGTGATTTTTCACGATGTTCTTCTAAAAATGCAAGAAGGTCTTCTGTGGATATATTGGGGATAACATCGAGTGTGATAGTTTCTCCACCTTTAATAAAACTAGACATGCGAAGCGCAGCGGGTCCAGATAGTCCAAAGTGGGTAAAGAGTAAATCATGTGTAATGTGATGTTTCCCATAAGATAGGTTGATATCGCTCAGAGAAATTCCCTGAAGTTCCTTGTGTGGAAAATCTGTTAATAAAGGACTTTCTGCTGCTTCAAGTTCGGTTAAGTTTAACTTGAAGTGACGAGCGATTTCATAGCCAAATCCAGTCGAACCAGTTGATGGATAAGCTTTCCCACCAGTTGTGACAATGAGTTTTTCACAGACAAACTCATTTGAAGCAGATTTGATGTGGAAAAGGTTATCGATTTTTTTCACAGAAACGACTTCGGTATTTGTTAAGACTGTACCACCGAGTTCGCTAATTTTATGTGCTAGAGCATCGATGATTGTTTTTGATTTATCAGTTTTTGGGAAGACGCGTCCATGGTCTTCAACTTTTAAAGCAACACCATTTTCTTCAAAGAATCGCATGATATCATGGTTGTCAAATTGTGAAAAGACACTATATAGAAAACGCCCATTGCCAGGGATGCCTTCCATCAGGTCATCGATAGTACCGTTATTTGTGACGTTACAACGACCGCCACCTGTACCAGCTAATTTTTTGCCGAGGCGTTTATTTTTTTCAATCAGTAATGTTTTGTAGCCATAATAGCTGCTGGAAATAGCAGCCATCATTCCAGCAGGTCCCCCGCCGATGATAATTGTATCGTATTGTTTCATATAATCATTGTAGCATAAAATATTTCTATCCCGTAGTCAAATGCTAATAGATATTTTTGAACTAGAGTAGCGAGTTTACAGAAAATGACAGAAAGTTGACACGATTGCAAAAAAAGCCTATCAATTCAAGCTTTAAGCAGTCAAGTAACTGGCTAAAAATTGACAATCAAGTGTTCATGTGTTATCCTTTTCATAAGTATTTCAATGTAAAAGAGGATATTATGGCAATCGAGAAAACAGTTAGTGAAATTGCTGAGATTCTAGGAGTTAGCCGCCAAGCGGTTAATAATCGTGTTAAGAATCTCCCAGAAGAAGATGTAGATAAAAATGAAAAAGGTGTTACAGTAGTTAATCGTAGCGGCTTGATCAAATTAGAGGAAATCTATAAAAAAACTATTTTTGAAGATGATCCAATTGACGAAGAAACAAAACAACGTGAACTTTTGGAAATTTTAGTTGATGAAAAAAATACAGAGATTACACGTCTCTATGAACAACTAAAAGCTAAGGACAAACAATTGGCTTCAAAAGATGAACAACTTCGAGTGAAAGATGTTCAAATCGGTGAGAAAGACAAGCAACTAGATCAACAACAACAATTGACACTAGCTGCTATGGAAGATAGCAAACGTCTTCAACTTGAACTTAATGAAGCTAAGGCTGAGTTTGAAGAAATTCAAACAAAAACTGAAGAAGCTATTCAAGAGCAAGAAGAAGCAGCTGTTCCGAAAGGATTGTTTGCTCGTCTCTTTGGTAAAAAATAGGCTTATTAGGCGGAGCTGGGACGAAAGTTCCAGCTTGTTTTATAAAGAAATGATGATGTTTTTAGGGAGGAATCATGGAAAAGCTATCTGAGTACATTGCTTTTGACTTGGAATTTAATACAGTTGCTGAAATTAGCCATATTATTCAAGTTTCTGCTGTAAAATTTCGAGATGGTGAAGAAGTTGACAACTTTGACACTTACGTTTACACAGATGTTCCTTTACAATCTTTTATTAATGGCTTAACAGGTATTACATCTGAAAAAATTGCGAACGCTCCAAAGTTGGATAAAGTCTTGGCTGATTTTAAAGATTTTGTTGGGAAAACAGCTCTCGTTGGCTACAATGCCTTGAAATCAGACCTTCCTTTGTTAGCTGAAAATGATTTAGACTTGACAGAGCTTTACAAGGTTGATCTTTATGATGAAGCTTATGAACGTCGTAGTTCTGATTTGAATGGAATTGCAAATCTTAAGTTGACAAGCGTTGCTGATTTTTTAGGAATTTCTGGACATGGGCATAATTCTTTGGAAGATGCTCGTATGACAGCTCTAGTCTATGAAAAATTTATGGAATTTGATGAGAATAAATCTTATCTGAATCAGCAAGAAGAAGAGCATGGCGATAATCCATTTGCTGCTTTGGGTGGCTTTTTCGATTAAGAGCTTAGCTATTTTTCAAAAAAGGAAAAATCATCTAGGGTAACCTCTTGCTTGTGACCTTAGGTTATGTCCTATAATGAGGGCAGAAAGGAGGTGAAGGAAATGTCTCAGACTTACACAACTGGTGATTTGGCTAAATTGGCTGGTGTTTCGGTTCGCACAGTGCAGTACTACGATAAGCGTGGTATTTTGCTACCGTCACAATTGACAGAAGGTGGTCGTCGTATCTATACCGAGAGTGATTTGGAACGGCTACATCTGATATGTTTTTTACGAGAGTTGGATTTTTCGATTGAGCAGATTAAGCGTCTTTTTGCTGAAAAAAATGCCAAGCAGGTTTTAGAACTTCTTCTTGTAGAACATATCAAAGAAACTAAAGAGCAACTTGCAGAAAAGAAAGCTAAACTTGACACTGCTGTAAACTTACTTGACAGAGTTAAGAGCCAGTCAGGACAATCACTAGACTTTTTATCAGACATTTCTCTTACCATGAAAAATCAATTATCTTTGAAAAAGGTCCATCTGAAGATGTTTTTCATCTTTTTGCCTTTAATTATCCTTCAAGTGGGAAGCATAGTATGGGCAATTGTGGCAAGGAATTTTTGGATTTATCTGCTTGCTGAAATCATCATACTACCTTTTGCAATCTGGTTTTCAAAGGTATATGCTCAAAATGTTGCTTACGTTTGCCCAAATTGTCATCACCGATTTCAACCAAATTTTAAGACATTTTTCTTTGCTCCGCATACGCCAAAAACACGAAAACTCACTTGCCCGCATTGTCATGAAAAATCTTATTGTTTAGAAGTTGCAAGTAAATAAAAAGCTCGAACCATTTGGTTCGAGCTTTTTTGTCTGGCATTATTAGAATGGTAATTTTCCTGCAAAAGCGCCAAGTGTTTTTTGAGTAGCAGCATCAACTTGAGAAAGAGCATCGTTGATAGCTTGTGTTGTCATGTCTTGAAGTGTTTCAATATCGTCTGGATCAACAATAGCATCCTTAAATGTGATGTTTACCAATTTTTTATCACCTGTAAATTCAGCAACAACTAATTCTTGAGCTGATTTTCCAGTAAAAGTAGTGCTAGCCAATTCAGCTTGCTTTTTCTCCATTTGTTTTTGGAGTTTTTGAGCTTGGCGCATCATGTTTTGCATGTTCATCATAATAATCTAGATTCCTTTCGTAGCGAGGGTTTGAGCCTTTATTAATTTGGAAATTTATCTTGAAAAAGATATTAATATTATAGCATCTTTCCTATAGAACTTAAAGTTTGGAGTTAGGGTTATGATTATTGTTTTTGGTCTGATAAGAGAGGATTTTACAAAAACTTTACAAAAAACAGGTAATGGATTTGATATTAACTGCTTATAATGACGACTATAAAGATGTTAAAGGAGAAAGCCATGAAAAAATGGAAAATGTTAGCCGGTTTAGCTCTACTTAGTTTGGGAGCAGGTTCAGTCTTATCTGCTTGTGGAAAATCATCTAAAACTGAGTCAGGAACGGGGCAGATTAATGTTGTCTCTCGTGAAGAAGGATCAGGGACACGCGGTGCTTTTGTTGAGCTTTTTGATTTAAAAGGAAAAAATAGTAAAGGCGATACAGTTGATATGACTACATCAAGTGCTATCGTAACGAACTCAACATCGGTCACATTAACGACTGTTGCTGGAGATAAGTCAGCAATTGGTTATGCATCATTAGGTGCTCTTAATGACAGTGTCAAAGTTTTGAATATCGATGGCCAAAAAGCTAGTGTTGAGACAATTAAGGATGGTTCTTATAAGATTTCTCGTCCATTTAATATTGTGACAAAATCAGAAATCAGTAAGTCAGCAAAGGATTTCATGACTTATATCTTAAGTAGTGATGGTCAAAAGATTGTTAAGGATAATGGCTATATTCCTCTTGAGCAAAAAGAGCCTTATCAAACAAGTGTGACTACTGGAAAAGTAGTGGTTTCTGGATCTAGTTCGGTAACTCCAGTTATGGAAAAATTGAAAGAAGCTTATGGCAAAGTTAATCCAGGTGTTAAAGTCGATATTCAACAAAGTGACTCATCAACCGGTATCACTGACACTATTGATGGAACATCGGATATTGGTATGGCTTCTCGCGAATTAGAGGAAGCTGAAAAAGCAAAAGGTGTTTCATCAACTGTTATTGCAATGGATGGCATTGCACTTGTTGTCAATAAGGCTAATGAGGTAGAAAATTTGACCAGCCAACAGGTAAAAGATATCTTTTCTGGCAAAATAACAGACTGGAAAGACTTGACTGATTAAGAGGATGTCATGAATCACAAAAAAGAAAAAATCATGCAGGGGCTATTCTTTTTAACAGCCTGTATTTCAATCGTTTCAGTTTTATTGATATGCATTTTCTTGTTGGCAAATGGACTGCCTGCTATTAAAGAAATTGGCATTAAAAATTTTCTTCTGGGAGAAATTTGGCGTCCATCAAGTAATGAATTTGGCATTTTACCAATGATTGTTGGGTCACTTTATGTGACGCTGGGAGCTTTAGTCATAGGGGTTCCGATTGGTATCTTTACGGCAGTTTTTATGGCAAAATTTTGTCCACCTGTTCTTTATAAGCTTTTGAAGTCAGCTATTAATTTAATGGCAGGAATTCCGTCGGTTGTTTATGGTTTCTTTGGTTTAGTTGCCCTTGTTCCCTTTGTGCGTAATTACATTGGTGGCTATGGTATGGGAGTATTAACGGCATCAATTCTTTTGGGGATAATGATTTTGCCAACTATAGTTAGTGTGTCGGAGTCAGCGATTAGGGCTGTGCCTAATCATTATTACGAAGGAGGATTAGCTTTAGGAGCTTCTCATGAAAGAAGTATATTTTTTGTGGTACTTCCAGCTGCCAAACGTGGCATATTGGCGTCCGTTATTCTCGGACTTGGTCGCGCTGTTGGAGAGACTATGGCTGTTATTATGGTAGCAGGTAATCAGGCGATTTTACCAAGCTCATTAACCTCAGGGGTTCGAACACTAACAACAAATATTGTTATGGAAATGGGGTATTCATCAGGACTTCATAGGCAAGCTTTGATTGGAACGGCTGTTATTTTGTTTCTGTTTGTCTTGATTGTTAACATTGCTTTTTGATTATTACGGAAAGAGGATTAGTATGAAAAATATCAATCAGAGAAATATCAAACAAAAGATTGACTCTCGTAAAAAAGATCCTCTGTCGATGATTTTATTTTGCATGGTGTATTTGGCAGCCTTCTTAAGTTTTTTAGTTATCACTTTTATTGTTATTTATATTCTAGTTAAGGGTGTACCTCATCTTAGTAAGGGCTTATTTGCTTTAACTTATACGACAGAAAATGTTTCTCTATTACCAGCTTTGATTAACACTTTGTTGATAGCGGTATTGACTCTTTTGATTGCTGTTCCGATTGGAATTGGTGCTTCTATTTACCTAACGGAATACGCTAGAAGGGATAACCCATTAGTTTCAATTATTAGGATTGCTACCGAAACACTTTCAGGAATTCCATCGATTATTTATGGTTTGTTTGGGGCACTTTTCTTTGTTAAGTATGCGCATTTTGGTCTTTCTTTGTTATCAGGTGGTATTACGTTAAGTATTATGATTCTTCCCCTAATCATGCGTACAACGGAAGAAGCTTTACTATCTGTTCCTGATGGGTACCGAGAAGGAGCCTTTGCTTTAGGTGCTGGAAAATTACGGACAATTTTTAGAATAGTTTTACCAAGTGCAATACCGGGTATTTTCTCAGGGGTTATTTTAGCAATTGGCCGTATTATCGGAGAATCTGCGGCTCTTATTTTTACAGCTGGAACTGTTGCGGAAGTAGCAAGAAGTGTCTTTAGTTCCTCTAGAACTTTAGCAGTTCATATGTATGCGATATCTGGTGAGGGCTTATATCTTAATCAGACTTATGCAACAGCAGTAGTTCTCTTGGTATTAGTCATTGGTATTAATGTTTTATCTGGTTTTGTGGCTAGACGTCTAGGAAGTGAGATGAGTGATGAGTAAGTTAATTGTTGATAATTTAGATTTATATTATGGTGATTTTCATGCCTTAAAATCGATTGATTTAGAAATTCCAGCAAATGGAATCACAGCTTTTATTGGGCCGTCAGGGTGTGGAAAATCCACCTTGTTAAAAAGTTTGAATCGCATGATTGATTTGGTTAAAGATTGTCGTATCACTGGGAAAGTGATTCTAGATGATGAAGACATTTATCAAGATATTGATATCAACAGATTACGTAAAAAAGTTGGTATGGTATTTCAAAAGCCAAATCCATTTCCAATGAGCATTTACGACAATATTGCCTTTGGACCGAGAACACATGGGATTCACGCGAAGGCTCAACTAGATGAAATTGTTGAACGTTCTTTAAAACAAGCAGCAATTTGGGATGAGGTCAAAGATCGTTTGACGAAATCGGCTATGGGTTTATCGGGTGGTCAACAACAACGTCTCTGCATTGCGCGTGCTTTAGCTATTGAGCCAGAAGTTTTATTGATGGATGAACCAACTAGTGCATTGGATCCTATATCAACGTCAAAAATCGAAGATTTGGTGATTGCTTTAAAAGAAAAATATAGCATTGTCATGGTAACTCATAATATGCAACAAGCAGTGAGAATTTCAGATAAGACAGCTTTCTTTCTTATGGGGGAGTTGGTTGAGTGTAATCAAACAAGCCAGATCTTTTCACTGCCGCAAGATGAAAGAACAGAAAATTATATTACAGGGAGATTTGGATGATTCGTTCAACATTTGAAAATCAACTGCAAGAGCTAACGAAAAATGTCATCCTGATGGGAGCCTTGTGTGAGGATGTCATTTCAAAATCAGTTCAATTTTTGAAGAAAGATGATTCGTATTTGGTTAACAATGTGGTTAAAACCTACCAGAAAATTGAACGGCTTGAGCGTGATATTGAGGAGCAGTGTTTGAAATTACTCTTACGTCAACAGCCTGTTGCTAAAGATTTAAGGCGAGTTTCAGCAGCATTGAAGATGGTTTATGACATGAAACGTATTGGAGCGCAAGCTGCAGAAATTGGTGAAATTGTGAATCAAGGTCACATTCAACCTGGACCAGAGTTAGAGTATTTGCAAAAAATGGTCGGCCATGTTGTAGGTATGGTAACAACCAGTATTGATGCCTTTGTATACGATAATGAAGAGATGGCAAATCAGGTTATTCGTTACGACAATACAGTTGACCAAGATTTTGATACAATAAAGGTAAATTTGATGACATATTTTTCAGGCAAAGATGTTGATGGCGAGCATGCTATTGATGTCTTGATGGTAGCTAAATACATTGAACGTATCGGTGACCATACGGTTAATATTGCCAAATGGGTGATTTTTTCCATTACTGGGCAATTAGATGGAGATGACATATGATTTACTGTGTTGAAGACGATGATGATATCCGTGAATTGATGCTCTATACTTTAAAAACAGCTGGTTTTGAAGCTCTTGGATTTCCAAACGCTGATGACTTTTGGCAAGCCGTGTCTAGTCAAAAGCCTGATTTGGTTTTATTAGATATTATGTTGCCTGGAAGTGATGGTTTAGCCATTTTAGAAAAGCTAGAAGGAACACCTACGACTGCAGATATTCCAGTCATTATGGCAACAGCCAAAGGAACGGAATACGACAAGGTAAAAGGGCTAGATATGGGAGCCGATGATTATCTTGTTAAGCCTTTTGGCATGATGGAGATGATTTCACGAATTAAGGCTGTTTTGCGTCGAAGTCAAAAAGCACCTGCTCCTAAGCAACTACAACTTGGAAATTTATCACTAGATGTGGAAAATTATATTGTTAAAAAAGATAATCAAGTGATTCATTTAACTCTGAAAGAGTTTGAACTTCTTGCTCTTTTGCTGAAAAATCCCAATCGTGTATTTACCAGACAAGATCTACTTAAACAAGTCTGGGGAGATGATTTTTTAGGTGAAACGAGAACTGTGGATGTCCATATTGGAACGCTTCGAACAAAACTTGGTGATGCTAGCCATTATATTCAAACGATTCGTGGTGTCGGTTATCGCCTGGAGGATGACAATGGTTAAGAAGATTTTTCGTTCGACGCTTATGGTAACTTTGGGAATTCTCTTTTTAGCAATTATGCTGATTATGGGGGTTCTCTATAGCTATTTTGCTCAAGTACAAAAAGAACAACTTCAGACAGAGACGTCCTTAGTTGCCCAAGGGGTCAATCTTGAGGGAAAAAGCTATTTTAATCACCTTAAGGTATCAGGAGTTCGAATGACTTGGATTGACCATAAAGGAGATGTTCTTTATGATAGTCAGTCTAATGCAAAGAAGATGGATAATCATGCCAATCGGAAAGAATTCAAGGAAGCCTTGGCTGATGGTTATGGAGAAAGCACGCGCTATTCATCTACTTTAACAACTAAGTCCTTGTATTTAGCACAGCGTCTTGATGACGGAACGGTTATCCGATTATCAGTGACACAGCATAGCTTATTATTACTGTATATTCGCATGTTTCAACCATTTGCCTTGATTATCATATTAGCTATTGCTTTATCAATCTGGGTTGCGCGATATACTGCCAAACGTATTGTGGCTCCTCTAAATGATTTAGATCTAGATCAGCCACTGCAAAATGAAGCTTATGATGAAATTTCTCCTTTATTAAGACGAATTGATCATCATCAAAAAGCGTTGAGTAAGCAAGAAGCCTTGTTAAACCAGAAAAAAGAAGAATTTGATACCATCATTTCAAAAATTAAAGAAGGTATTATTTTGTTGGATGCTAAGTGTCAGGTAATTAGTATTAATGACGCGGCGCAACAACTTTTTCAGACAGATCAAACTTGTCTTGGAAAAGACATCTTACAAATTACGAGAGACTTGTCGTTTCATAAATGGTTAAAATCAGGTCTAGCTGGTCATAAGCAAGAGGGAATTATTCATTTTGACAAAGAGAGTTATAAAGTTCTGATTCGCCCGATTTTATTTGATGGTCATGTGACAGGTTTGGTCATTCTTTTATTTGATGTGACGGAACAATTACAAATTGAGCAGCTGCGTCATGAATTTACGGCTAATGTCTCACATGAATTAAAGACACCTTTACATGTTATCTCGGGATACTCAGAGATGCTGGTTAATGGAATGGTTTCAAGTGAGGATGCTCCTTATTTTGCAGGCAAAATTTACAAAGAATCTAAGCGCATGGTTCAACTAGTTGAAGATATTATCAATCTTTCACATTTGGATGAGACTGATCAGGTACCTATGGAAACATTGGACATCTATGCAATTGCTAAAAATGTTCTTGATAGTTTGTCTACCAAAGCTAGTCAGAGACAGATCCATTTACACTTAACAGGTCAGCCAACCATGATGCTAGGAAATCCTGCTTTGATTCACTCAGTTTTGTACAATCTCTGCGATAATGCTATTACTTATAACCGTGATAAAGGAAGCGTCGAAGTTACAATAACATCGGATGAAAAATACGTTTTCTTAGCTATTAAGGATACTGGTCTTGGCATTCCAAAAGAAGAACAAGAACGGATTTTTGAACGCTTCTATCGTGTTGATAAAAGTCGCTCAAGAAAAGTTGGTGGAACTGGTCTTGGTTTGTCTATTGTCAAACATGCTTTAAAACTTCATGAGGCTACTATCCAAGTCAGAAGTCAGGAAAATATTGGAACACAGATGTTACTAACATTTCATAAATAAAAAAGGTTGAACCTAGGGTTCAACCTTTTTATAATTATTTTTCTACCGGAAGACTAATGCTTGATTGGTCTAAATCAACGGTTAAAATATAATTGCTATTGTCGCGGATAGTGTGTTCAAAGTCTGTAGTGTAGAGAAGAACACGTAAGCTATCACCTTTTTTAAGTTTATAGATGCTTGGTTGAAGCGTGAAATCAAGTGTCATCCATTCATTTGGTTTGATGTCTTCAACTGTTAGCAAATCATTTCGGTTTTGAAGATTGAGAACACCTTTTGTGATGACACGTTCTTGTGTTTTGACAAAAGGGAGTTCCTTAAGAGCTTCGCGTGAGAAGTTGCGCCCGTTGTCGATAGCATGAAGGCTTCGGTTGGTTGGCACATCTTTGAAACGTTTTTTCTGACCATAATCTAAAACTTGTGCTGACAAGAGACCTTTATTTTCACTTGATTTAAGTGTCAAATGTAATGTTACCTGACCATTGATTTGATAATCTTGGTTAACTGGAATATCAAGGCAAATAGCGTTTGCTTTACCAGCAAATAAGTCACTCTTGAATGTGCGGAAGTTTTTACTATAACGTTCAAAGTCATCTTTACCATAATGGTTATCAATGATTTGAAGGTCTTTTCCAAGAGGCAATGTTTCTTGGTTAGCACTACCAAATTGTGTTAAGCTGCTTGTCCAAGTTTGTTCTTGACTATTATCTTGCCAAATCAATGTTGGTAAATCAAAGTGATTATCTTGACCTAAGAGTTTTTGAGAGAGCAAAGCATTCATGCTTTCACGAAAATCAATGGATTGCCAGTTGTGCATGTAGACATGCTCTCCATTGTGAAGGAAGGCATGCTTTTCAACAGAGCTTGGCAATGCGTTAAAAATGTTAAAAATGTGACGTGGTTTAACGTTCCAGTCTTGAAGACCGTGAGTGTAAACACAAGTAGCTTTAACTTTATCAGCATGTGGAAGATAGTTGCGGTCATGCCAGAACTGATTATAATCACCAGAAGTACGATCAAGTTCTGAAGATTGTTCATCTAAAAGTTCTTGATAGTGTGCGTTGTTACGGAGATAATCACCAGAAAGCAAATTACGTGAGTAAGTCAATTCGGTAAGGACATCGAGGTCTTCACCAGGGTAACCACCAGGGCTGCAGACAAGACCATTTTCACGGTAGTAGTCATACCAAGATGAAATAGCTGATTCGGCAATGATGACTTTTAGTCCTTCAACGCCGGTTGTGGCAAGGGCAGTTGACATAGTTCCAAGATAAGATTTACCAGTGGTACAAACAAGTCCATTTGACCAATCAGCTAGCACTTTTTGATCACGACGGTGGCTAGAAAAGGCGATTGCTCTGCCATTTAACCAATCAATAACAGCTTTAAAACTTTCTACTTGAGCGTAGTCACCACTTGTCATAAAGCCATTTGAACCAGCTGTTCCAACTCCAGAGACATAGATATTGGCAAATCCGCGAGCTAAGAAATAGTCATTCAGGGTATAAGGATCGATGAAGTTGAAGCTTTCTTCAGTCTCACCCACTGGAAGATCAAGGTCAGGAGTTTCAAGTGGCTCGAAGTCACGTGTCTCAACACTGATTTTACCAGCGGCTTTAACAGCTAAATCGCCTTCCATTTTGTAAAGTTTCTTGTCGTTAGCAACGCCATTTGTCCCTTCGTGGTAAGGACTTGCTGTCATCATGGTTGGCACGTGATGTTTGGTATTTGGTCGAATGATATTGACTTTAATCAAATCCAATTGTCCATCTTGATCGGTATCAAGAGGAGATTGAACGTAGACAACTTCACGAATCAAGTCATTCGTATCAAAGGTTGCTAAAGATTTGCCGTTGAAGAAATGATAATCATTATCAACTGGAATCAGACCTTTACTGATTAAATCATCGAGTAAAGTCATTCCGCCTTTTTGGCGGCTAACAAGGAGGTGGTAAAGGGCCTCAATAACGTGTCCTTTTTGATAATTGATTGGAAAATCGATTTTCTCTAAAAAGTCAGTTGTATCTGTAAAATCAACGTGTGGTGTGAATCCGAGTAATTGAAGGGCAATGGTATAAAAAATATCTGCCGTTAGAGGACGATCAGATTTGAAAAATGTCAGTAAATCTGTCTCGAAATCTGCAATAAGATTGTGAAGTGGGTAATCCGTGTCTTTATAATTAAAGAAAATCTTACGACAGAAGTGCTCCAGTGTCTCTTTATCAGATTGACGTTTGTTAAGCTCAAATCCAAGAGCTTGTAATTCTTGTTCACAAGCATCGGCAGGCCTTGGTATGTAAGAGAATTGGTTATATTTCATGAAAATTTCTCCTTCTAAAAGTAAACGTTTTAATTTTACAGATAACCTTTACATTATCTATTATACTTGATAAAATGTTAATTGTCTAAACTATATTTTTTTTGGAGGAAACAAAAAGACATGGACTTTTCATGGACTGTGAAATACATCACAGAATTTATTGGAACAGCTCTTCTTATCATCCTTGGTAACGGTGCTGTTGCAAACGTTGATCTTAAAGGTACAAAAGGACACAACTCAGGTTGGGTTATCATCGCTCTTGGTTATGGTTTTGGTGTTATGATGCCAGCTCTTATGTTTGGTAACGTTTCAGGTAACCACATCAACCCTGCTTTCACAATTGCACTTGCAGTTTCAGGTATGTTTGAATGGTCACACGTTGCTCAATATATTATCGCTCAAGTACTTGGTGCAATGTTTGGTCAATTGCTTGTTGTTATGGTTCACAAACCATACTACCTTCAAACTGAAAACCCAAATGCTATCCTTGGTTCATTCTCAACTATCTCAGCTGTTGACGATGGTACAAAAGAAACTCACAAAGCTGCATGGGTTAATGGTTTCTTGAACGAGTTCCTTGGATCATTTGTACTTTTCTTTGGTGCAATGGCTCTTACTAAAAACTACTTCGGTGCACAATTGATTTCTCAATTGACTGCTGCAGGTTATGATGCTTCTACAGCTGCAACTCAAGTTGCTCCTTACACTACAGGTTCACTTGCTGTTGCTCACATGGGTATCGGATTCCTTGTTATGACACTTGTAACTTCACTTGGTGGTCCTACAGGTCCTGGTCTTAACCCTGCACGTGACCTTGGTCCACGTATCGTCCATGCTTTGCTTCCAAAATCAATTCTTGGTGAACACAAAGGCGATTCTAAATGGTGGTATTCATGGGTACCAGTTGTAGCTCCAATCCTTGCTGGTGTTGCTGCAGTTGCCTTGTTCAAATTCTTATACCTATAAGATTACAAGATAATAAACCAGAAAAGAACCTTCGGGTTCTTTTTTATTATGCCAGGAGAGCATAATTTCTTGTCAAACTGACTATTTTTTTCTAAAATAGAAAAGACCCGGTCCTTATTTTGTAAGAACTTGTATAACATCATCTAACAAAAAACACTGTGAGGAGATAATTATGACTTTATTTAACGGAGTCACGTTTAGGCATCCCGTTTTACGTATCAATAATCGTGATCACAACATCGATTTTTATCAAAAATTAGGCTTTAAATTAGTGAACGAAGAAAATGCCATTGCTGTATTTTCAACAAAACAGCGAACTGCTCGTTTCGTCATTGAAGAATCACCAGCACCAGACACTCGTGCTGTTAAAGGTGATAAAAAAGTTAATAAAATCGTTGTTAAAATCCCTAAAGCAAGTGAGATCGAAGGAATTTTAGGTAACGGTATTGATGTGGAACGACTTTTCAAAGGTAAACGAGGCTATGCTTTTGAGACAGTATCTCCAGAAGGTGACCTCTTCCTCTTGCATTCAGAAGACGACATTCAGGAGTTAAGAGAAATTGATAACCAAACATTTCCTGAAAATGACGCCTTAAAAGAAGTTTCTGATTTCTACTTTGAAGGTTTGACACTTAATGTTGCTGATAAAGCTGGTACACAAGCCTTCTATCAAACTGTATTTGGTGGTAAATTGCCATTAGATCTTCAGTTTGAACAAGGAAATGGAGCAGATTTAACTGTTGACCCTCAAAAAACATGGGATTTGGAAATTCTAGAATTTAAAGTTCCTAAGAACTATGATCTTAAAGCTTTAGCTGATTATTTAGAAGCTAAAGGACAATCTATCTATCTAGATAAAAAAGAAAGTGTCTTGGTTCTTTCAGATCCTAGTCAAGTTGAAATTTGGTTTATCAAATGACAGATTTGCTAGACATTATCAATGATCAGATTGATCGCAATATTTATCATGGAGCTAGTTTAGCTCTTTTTAAAGACAATCAATGGACAGAGCGCTATATTGGAACGATTGATGGTAAGGCACCTGTTGTTTCTGGTTTAATATATGATTTGGCCTCTGTATCTAAGGTGGTTGGTGTCGGAACCGTTGTTATTTCACTTGTCCGTGAAGGAAAGTTGGATATTGATGCGCCGCTTAAGCAATATTATCCTGATTTTCATGAGGAGAATCTGACGCTTCGCCAACTATTAACCCATAGCAGTGGGATTAATCCTTTTATTCCAAATCGTGATGCGCTTAATGCCAAGGAGTTAAAAGAGGCTATTAATCACATTACGGTAGAAGATAAAAAGGATTTCTTGTACACAGATATTAACTTTTTATTGCTTGGTTTTATGTTGGAAGGTATTTTTGGAAAATCTTTAGATGAGATTTTCAAGGAAAAGGTATTTGAACCTTTTGACATGACTAAGACAGGTTTTGGGCCAGTTAAAGGTGCTGTGCCAACGGTAGCTGGAATTTCTGACGGCCTTGTCCATGACCCTAAAGCTAAGGTGCTTAAAAATCACGCCGGCTCAGCTGGGTTATTTTCTAATCTTGCTGACCTTGAAAAACTGTGTCAGCATTATCTGACGGATGATTTTGCGCGTGATATTTGGCAAAACTTTAGTCATGCCAATAAAGAACGCTCGCTAGCTTGGAATAAAGAGGGAGATTGGCTTGACCATACAGGTTATACGGGAACTTATGTGGCTATTAACCATAAAGAACAAAAAGCGGCTATTTTCTTAACCAATAGAACCTATTCTTACGATGACCGTCCGCTTTGGATTAAAGAACGTCAGAAAATTTCTAACTGGATTCAGGAAAATTTTTAAAAAGACTGCTATTTTTATGAAAACGCTTTACTTTTTCTCAGCTTTTTTAGTGCGAAAGTGCTATAATGAAAGTAAACAGAGAAAGGGAGGACAAGGTTATGGCAGATGTACTTACTGTTGTTTTCAATGTTGAAAGTGAAGCTTATCAAGCATTTTCAGAATTAAAAGCTTTCAAGCAAGACAGCCACACCCAAATCGCACAAATTGCCTTGGTCAAGAACGAAAATGGTAAAATCACTATCAAAGATTCTGTTGATTTTGATGATACCAGCCATGAATACGCAACGATTGGTGGAATTGTCGGTGGTTTGATTGGTATCTTGAGCGGACCGATTGGTGTCATTATCGGCTATGGTATCGGAAGTCTTGCCGGTGCTGCGAGTGGTAGTATGACAGACGCTACCAACAATAGCTTGATTGAAGAAGTGACAACTAAGCTACTTGATGGCGATGTTGCTGTTATTGCTTTGGTACATGAAGAGGACGAAAGTATATTGAACCATGTCTTTGCTCCTTATAAGACAAATATCATGCGTTGGGATGCTATCGCTCTTGCTCGTGAAGTTGAACTTGCAGGTCAAGTTCAAGATGAACTTTATGACAAGGTTCAAGAAGACATGAACGAACGTCGTGTTAATCATTTAAAAGAACAAGGTAATGATATTGCAGAAGCCATTAAGGCTAAATTCCGTCGCTTACGAGGAAAAGAATAGTTTTAAGCAGTCAATCGCTATTCATCTCTAAACAGTGAAAAATAAACACTCTTGACTTTCGGTCAGGAGTGCTTTTTTATTTTATAAAGTTTTCATCATGCTGATATGTTGGATGCCTGCTTCCTCAAATTCTTCACCAAAGGGAGTGAAGCCAAGTTTATCGTAAAAGCCTTTTGCTGTTAATTGCGCATGAAGAATCATTTCTTTAAAACCTTGTTGTTTACAAAAAGTGATGACTTCTTCTAGAAGGTGTTTTCCAAAATGCTTTCCTTGATGGTCAGGAAGAACTGCCATGCGTTGCAAAGTTGCTTTGCTGTGGTCTTGATTTGGCAAAATGCGGCAAGTAGCGACAGCATTTTCTGAGTCATTATAAAGGACAAAATGCAGACAATAAGCTTCGTTTTCATCGATTTCAAGAGATAAAGGAACACCCTGTCCTTTTACAAAAACGATTTGTCGGATCTTCATGGCATCTAGATAGGTGTCTGAAAGTGTATTTCTGGTTTGTTTGATTTTCATAGCTCTATTTTAAGGACAAAAAAAGACTCTGTCAACTGACAAAGTCTTTTCGATATTTATTATTTAGCAGCAACAGTTTCAGCAACGTCATCCATTGAAAGAACTTCGTGGAAGACGCGTTGTGTCAATTCTGTCTTTTGTTCTTTAGTAAGGTATTTAGTGTTGACACAGTAACCTGAGATACGAACGATAACATCTTCACCATTCATAATCTTGTCATAAACATCTTTAAGATCCATGACGTTCAAGTTAACGTGTTGTCCACCGTTTTCGAAGTAACCATCAAGGATAGTTACCAAGTTATCAACTTGTTCATCAAATGTCTTACCAAGAGCGCGTGGAGAAACTTGAGTTGTAAGTGAGATACCATCTGCAGCATATGAGAAGTCAAGGCTTGCAAGAGAGTTCAAGTTTTGCAACCAACCACCACGAGCTTTGTTAGATGGGTTGGCACCTGGTGAGAAGAATTCAAGTTTAGAAAGGTTTACGGTACCATCTTCGTTGAGGTAAACCCCTTTGTGAACTGGAGAGTTACCAGTTTGTTTAGAGTAAGCAACGTTTGAAGTGATTGTAAGAAGTGATACAGTAGCTTCAGCGTTCTTGTAAAGTTTGTGGCTACGAAGACGAGTAGTGTAAGCCTCTACCAACCATTCGGCAAGTTCGTTAGAACGAGGGTCATCTTCACCCCAACGAGGGAAGTCACCAGTTGTTTCGTAGTCGTAGATGTAACCATCTTCGTCACGGATTGGTTTAACGGTAGCATATTTGATTGCTGACAAAGTATCAACAGTATTGGCAAAACCACAGATACCGAATCCCATGTTGGCACGTTGTTTAGTTGGCAAGAATGCCATTTGAACAGCTTCGTAGTTGTATTTATCAGTCATGTAGTGAATGATGTTAAGAGCATCTACGTAAGTTGAAGTCAACCAATCAAGAGATTTTTCAAAGTTAGCTTTAACAGTTTCGAAATCAAGGATTTCGTCACGAACTGGTTCGATGTCAAATACTTTGTAGTCTTTGTGAACATCATCGTAACCACCGTTCAAACCAGTAAGAAGAGCTTTAAGGACGTTTACACGAGCACCAAAGTATTGGATGTTGTGACGTTGTTCTTCGTTTTCTGGGTCAAGTGGTGATACACAACATGAGATACATGACATTTCACCATAACCGTCTTTAGCCATTGTTGTTACACCTTCGTATTGGATTGAAGAGTGTTTGTGTGACATTTTCATACAGTAGCGACGGAATGAATATGGCAATTTATCAGTCCAAAGAACTGTCAAGTTTGGTTCTGGAGCGTTACCGATGTTATCAAGTGTGTGCAAGAAACGGTAGTCCATTTTAGTAACACGATGACGACCGTCAGCACCCATACCAGCCATAGATGTAGTGATGAATGTTGGGTCACCAGAGTAAAGTTCGTCGTAAGCTTTAGTACGAGCAAATTTTACAGTACGAAGTTTCAAGACAAAGTCATCGACAAATTCTTGGATTTCTGATTCTGTGAAAGTACCACGAGCAAGGTCACGTTCAGCAAAGATATCAAGAACGATTGGCACACGTCCTAGAGAAGTAGCGGCACCATTGATAACACGACATACGGCCATGAAGGCGATGTTTACCCATTGGATAGCTTCTTTAACGTTCATGGCTGGTTTACGGACATCAACACCGTAAAGGTCACCAAGTTTAACAACTTCACCAAGAGCTTGGTATTGCATGTTAACTTCTTCGCGCAGACGAATAGATTCTTCGTCGATTTCAGTGATAGCGTTCCAGTCGTTAACTTTTTCTTGCATCAAGTAGTCAGCACCATAAAGAGCAAGACGAGCATAAACACCGATGATACGTCCACGTGAGTAAGCATCTGGAAGACCAGTTACTGTGTGAGCGTGACGGGCACGGCGGATATTAGATGTATAAGCGCGGAAAATTCCGTCATTTACTGTAGTAGTGTATTTTGTAAAAATTTCATGAACAGCAGGATCTGGTTCATAACCATGTTCTTTAAGTGCTGTTTCTGCCATACGGATACCACCTTTTGGCATGAAATTCAATTTGAACAACTCATCATTTTGAATACCGTAGATTAATTCATCGTCTTTTGAAATATAGCCGGCAGGAATATCTGCGATTGATGTTGGACGAGTGTCCATTGGGAAACGAGTTGCTTCGTATTTAGCTTTAGTGTCTTCAATGATTTTCTTGATTTTAAGAGAGCGTTCAGTAGCTGGTGCTAAGAAGCTTTCATCACCATCATATGGTGTGTAGTTAGCTTGAACGAAGCGAGAAACGCTGGCTTTTTCTTTCCAGTCAGTACCTTTAAAGCCTTCCCAGGCTTTTTCAAAAACATCTGCATTTGTTTTAACAGTCGCCATAATGAGATTTCTCCTTAAATTCTAGTAACAAGTCATCTGTTACATTTACAAGTATAAGTTTAGCACAAAGGAAGCGTTTTCCCAAGCAAAAAAATTGGAAAAAACAAGAATCTTTTCTAGTACAGTTTCAGAAATTTGGGCAACTGTACTAGAAATTTGTAAGTTTTGCTTGAAAGCAATGAAAATTGTTATAATAGAGTCAGAAAGGACTGGATGATGCTTATTTTTCCATTAATTAATGACACTTCTCGAAAAATTATTCACATTGATATGGATGCCTTTTTTGCATCAGTGGAAGAAAGGGATAATCCAGACCTCAAAGGAAAGCCTGTGATTATCGGTTCTGATCCGCGTAAGACAGGTGGACGAGGCGTCGTATCAACATGTAACTATGAAGCCAGAAAATTTGGCGTTCATTCGGCCATGTCTTCAAAAGAAGCTTACGAACGTTGTCCACAGGCTATTTTTATTTCTGGAAATTATCAGAAATACCGAGAAATTGGAATGCAAATTCGTGAGATTTTCAGACGTTACACTGATCTTGTTGAGCCCATGTCGATTGATGAGGCTTACTTGGATGTGACTGAAAATAAATTCGGCATCAAGTCAGCGATTAAAATCGCTAAAATGATTCAATATGATATTTGGCAAGAAGTTCACCTGACTTGTTCAGCCGGTGTCTCTTATAACAAATTTCTAGCTAAACTAGCTTCGGATTATGATAAACCGAAAGGTTTAACCTTAGTATTGCCAGAAGATGCGCAGGATTTTTTGAAGAAATTACCAATTGAAAAATTTCATGGTGTCGGTAAAAAATCAGTTGAAAAACTACATCAAATGGGTGTTTTTACGGGGGCGGATTTATTAGAAATACCAGAGATGACTTTGATTGATCACTTTGGGCGCTTTGGTTATGATTTGTACCGTAAAGCGCGAGGTATTTCAAATTCACCAGTCAGACCCAATCGTATTCGAAAATCTATTGGGAGTGAACGTACCTACAGTAAATTACTGTACGAGGATGCTGATATTAAGTCGGAGATTTCAAAAAATACACGTCGAGTTGTGGACAGCTTAATGCGAAATAATAAAGTTGGTCGCACTGTCGTTTTGAAGGTTCGATACGCGGATTTTTCGACTTTAACCAAGCGTAAAACACTAGATGATGTCACCAATGATTTTGAGGTGATTGACCAAGCTGCTCATGCGATATTTGACAGCTTAGAAGAATCAAAATCTGGCGTGCGTCTTCTTGGGGTTACTATCACGGGATTAGAAGATAATATTCGTCCATTAAATCTCTTTTAAAAATTAAAATACCGTCTTAGCTCAAGTTCTGAGACGGTATTTGATTTCTTAAAAGTTATTGATTAACACTTTCAGAATCAGTCTCATCGTCTTCTTTATCTAAAAGCTGTGCCGCTTTGTTGTACACATAAGCATAAAGCCCCAAAAAGACAAGTGGCAAAACGATATTGAATGGTGAAAGTGGAATATTAAGATATACACTCAAGGCAAAGCTTGCAAGATTGTAAACAACAGTATAAATCAAGGCAATGCGGTAAGGTGATAAACTTGGAGCATTGTCTTTGATTTTTGATAAGTTTTTGAATGCTAAAACAGCTACAATGATGTTAACAACAAGAGCAATAACTGCAATGATAACAATGCCAACATTGGTAGAAGCTTCAAGAATTCGGAATTTCTCAGCATCAAGTTGTTCTTTAAACTTATCAAGGTTATTAACGACGATATAATGGCTAATAACACTCCAAACTTTGCTTAGCGCAGCAAGAACATTTACCCAAGCGATAAAAAGCGTCCAAGAACGCAAAGATTGACGAATTTTTTCATAAGAAACCATTTCAAACCTCCTAAAAACAATGGTAATCCTATTATGATAGTACAGATATTATAACACAATTTCCTTATATGTAAACACTTTTTTGCCAAGAGATGTTATATCAAGAAACCCTTTAGTTTCAAGGATTAAATCGTTTTAAGCCTCTAAATGTTTTAAGTGTAAAGCTATTCTATCATCTGAAAATTTATATTTATACAAAATAAATGCATAAGAAAAACTAGGAATTTATGGCTAAAAAATCCTAGTTTTTTATTATTATTATTTTTTGAAAAATTGTTCGATATCTTCTTTGGTGATACCGATCATTGGATCGATAAATGGAAGATTTTCTTCTGTTAGGCGGTATTCTTTGACGTTATCTGGTTTGTCTTCGTCAAAATCAAGGCTAAGTTGAACAACCTTTTCGGATTTTTCTTCTTCAACGTGAGCAGAAGAAGAACTTGCTTTATCTTCTAGTGGCTCATTTTGGCTTTCTTCTGCCTCGTCTGGATTTTCTATCGTTTCTGAGTTGTCAAGTTCTTCTGGATTTGCTGTGAAGCGTTGGACGAGGTAAGTTTTGCGTTTAGAGCCTTCGTTTTTTATGGCGTAATCAAAGGCAGTAATCTCTCCCAGCATGACTAATTTACTTTTAGAGCGGGTAATGGCTGTGTAAATCAGATTGCGTTGTAGAAGACGACGACTTTGGCGCGTAATTGGCAGAATAACTACTTGAAATTCACTCCCTTGTGATTTGTGGATGGACATGGCGTAGGCAAGCGTGATTTTGTGCCATTCATTACGAGGGTAAATCACTTCTGTCCCATCAAAAGACATGTAGAGTTCATCTTGTTTGGATTCTGTGTATTTGGCAGGAATCAAGTCTGTGATATAGCCGATATCACCGTTAAAGACATTGAGTTCGGCGTCATTAATCAAATGAAGAACTTTGTCCCCTTTACGGAAATTCATATCACCAAAGGTAAATGATAATTGGTCACCGAGTGGATTAAGCAAATCTTGAATGATTGTATTGAGGCGGTTAATGCCGGCAGCACCACGGTACATAGGCGCAAGAATTTGAATTTCTTGAGGGCTAATGCCGCTTTTAATAGCTGCGCTGACAATTTTCGGAATCATCTCAGGAATATACTGGGCACCAGCTTCAAAGTAAGAACGGTCCGCTTTTTTCTGGGTAAAATCAGCTGGCAAGACGCCTTGTCTCATCTGATTAGCTAGAGTGACAATAGTCGAATCTTCAGATTGCCTAAAGATTTTTGTCAATGCTATTTGCGGCAGTGTTTTGATTTTAAGCAAATCAGCTAGCACTTGCCCAGGCCCAACGGATGGAAGTTGGTCGCTATCTCCAACAATAATGACTTGAGTATTTGATGAAATGGAGCTAAAGAGCTGATTAGCTAGCCAAGTATCTACCATTGAAAATTCATCGATGATAATCAAATCACAGTCCAAATAATCATCCATGGCTTGATAGTCATTGTCACCGTTTAATCCAAGATGACGGTGGATGGTTGCACTTGGAAGTCCAGTTAATTCGTTCATGCGACGGGCTGCACGACCTGTTGGCGCAGCAAGAACGATTGGGATATCTTTTTTCTCTAAATCAATGCCGTGCAAATCAGCATAAGCAGCAATCAAACCATTAATGACGGTTGTTTTACCAGTTCCTGGTCCACCAGTTAGAATGAAAACTTTACTTTGAAGTGCTTCTTTGATGGCATTCTTTTGAACGGTATCATAGGAAATGCCAAAGGTATCTTCGATGTCTTCAATTTCTTCTTGTAAGTCTTGGTCTGAAAACTGTTTAGTTAGTGGAGTGTCAAGGATGCGTGTTAGATTTTTCTTGATACCAGCTTCGGCATAATACAGTGTATTATCAAAGATTTTTGTGCCGATGTTTTGCACCTTGTCTTCAGCGATAAGTGTTGATAATTCCTTAGCGACAGCAGCAGGATCTAGCTCAATTTGGCGGGCTTCCTCCAAAATGGTAATAGCATTTTCTAGTAAATCACGCGCCTCAACGTAAGTATCCCCATTTTCAACCGAGGTTTCAAATAAGCTGTGAACGAGTGCGGCACGAAAACGCTGCGGTGCATCTGCCTCAATGCCCAATTGTTCGGCTAGCTGGTCTGCAATTTTAAACCCAATGCCTTGAATATCTTCAACCAATTGGTAAGGATTTTCTTGGATAATCTCTAAACTTTCTTCCTTATAATGATTGAAAATATCAATAGCTACACGATTGGTTAAGCCGTATTCAGCGAGTTTTGAGAGGATTTGCTCAGTACCGTAGTTGAGCTTTAATTTGGCAACAAAATTGTCACGATTTTCTTTAGATAGTCCTGAAATACTCTCGAGCTTACTTGGGTCTTCTAGAATTTTATCAATCGTATCATCACCATAGAGTTGGACGATTTTTTCAGCTGTTTTCTTCCCAATGCCTTTAAAGTGGTCACTTGAAAAGTACTTGATGAGCCCAGAAGATGTTGGTTTTGTTCGCTCGTATCTGGTAACTTTTAGCTGTTCACCATATTTTGGATGCTGGGTTAATTCTCCCCAGAAGGTGTAGTTTTCGCCTTCGATGACATCAGCAATGGTTCCTGTGACAATGATTTCAAAATCATCAAAGTCAGAATCGGTATCTTCGATTTCGAGTAATATGATTTTAAAGAAGTTACTGGCATTTTCAAAAATAATACGGTCAATAGTGCCAGAAAAGAAGTATTCCATAAGTCATCCTTACTTGATTGTTATAGTGGCTTTATTATATCATTCGCCAATGTGATAGACAAACATCGCATTAAAAAGACCTAACTCATGTGAGTTAAGTCTTCATTGAACTTAGTTGACGCCTCCAATTTTTGAGAGTGGCCAGAAGCGGAATTTGACTTCGCCGACGATAGCTGATTTTTTGAAGGAACCAACTTCACGGCTGTCTTTTGAAACGATGCGGTCATCTCCAAGCAAGAAATACTGATTTTTGGGAACTTTGACAGTAAATTCAGTGCTGCCATCCTTAGCAGTGGTGAAGGCATCAGAGCTTTCAGCTAGTTGTTGGAATAAGGTGTTGTAAGAGTAAATGTCTTGCAACTCATCATCATCGAAAGCTTTTTGGTATTTGTCTAGATAAGGTTCACTTGTCTTTTTACCGTTAACGTAAAGGGTATCGTCTTTATAGGTAATGGTATCACCTGGGAGTCCGATGACACGTTTAACGATTTCTTTGGTTTTGTTACCTTCTTTTTCTTTCGCTACAACAATATCAAAGCGATCAATTTTGGCAGTTCTTAGAACGATTAGGCGTTCTCCATCAGCCAGTGTAGGGTCCATAGAATGACCGTCAACACTCACAGGCTGGATAAGGAAAAGACGAACAAGACCAAGAGTGATGAAAAAGAGGATAAAGGGTCCCCATTCTTTGATGAAGTGTTTCATAATTGGTTCCTCGATGTTATTTTTTTAATAAATTTTGTGCTTTTTGGGTGTTTGCAAAGTGGAGCTTTGCAGTGTGTTCTAAACCAGGCATGCCGTAAGCTGCTAAAATTTGACTAGCTACTTTATCAGATTTGCTACCAGCACCACTTGGAAGTTTATACTGCACTTCTTGGCTTAGCTTATCTAAATTCTCCAAGAAAAGGTTACGGGCGATAATGGAGCTAACTGCGACAGCAAGGTATTTTCCTTCAGCCTTTTCTTCTAAGGTTAAAGGATTGTCAAAGTGATTTACCTCGTTTTTGAGGTATTTTTCGTAATTTTGACGGCTAGTAAAAGCATCAATCACGATTTTTTCAGGTTTTACGCCATCTTGCAGTAGCAGATAAATAGCTTGATTATGAAGAGCTACTTTTACAGAGACTGCATTGTGCATCTTACCTTTTCCAACGACTTGGTTGTATTTTTGAGGGGACAATAGCAGAGCTTTATGCTTGATTTTCTCTTCTAAGATTGGGGCGATTTGGCGAATCTTACTATCCGTTAAATTCTTAGAATCATCGACACCAAGTTTCTTTAGCAGCGCGTGGTCATCAGGAGTTACAAAACTAGCAACAACCGCTAAGCCACCAAAGTAAGAACCGTTGCCGACTTCATCTGAACCGATTAAAGGCATGGCTTGACCAGCCTTAGTATTCTGCGTGTCTTCTGACGCTTGATAACCAAATTGGCTAGCGACTTCTTGTGCAGCATTTCCTTGAAAAACGACTTTACCAGAGGTGTAAGCAAGGACTGTGACGCCATTTACTTTTGCGGCAAAAGTGACGTAGGGATTATTGTTTGTGACTTGTTTGCCAGCTAGTGTTTTAATGAGGTTTTGCAAGTCAATTTTCCCTAGTTTCATAACAATTGTATTCATAATTTTATTGTAACATAAAAAGATGACAAGGTGGCAAAATAGCCTGTTGAAACTGGGATTTTCACGCTTTCATTTTACGAAATGTTTATTTTAAGGTATAATGTCAAAGAGGTGACTATATGGAAAGCAAAAATCGTTATAAATTCGTCTTTGGAGAAAAGTCGCTCACATTGACAACAGATAAGGATAACCTCTTCATGGAGGAAGTTGAGCGTGTAGCCAAAGAAAAATATAATACAATCAAAGAAAAATTACCACAAGCTGATAATGAAACGATTGCTATTTTGATGGCTCTCAATTCGCTTTCAACTCAGCTTAGTCGTGAGATTGAAGTTGAAAAAATGGAAAAAGAATTGACGGCTCTCCGTTCTGAGGCGATTGACGATATTAAGGAGAAAGCCAGCAAATCTGATTCTGATGAGGAATAATATATGTTATCAGTTTTTATTTTGCTGATTTTAGCTTGGCATTTTTACATTGGCTATTCACGTGGCATTATCTTACAAGCTTACTATTTTATAGCAAGTATTGTGTCATTAGTCGTGGCTAGCCGCTTTTATGAAGCGTTGTCTGAAGAGATTACTTTGTGGATTCCTTACTCAAACGCTGGGCAAGGTGCCAGCATGAATTTCTTCACGGATGTTAATATTTTTGATTTAGATAGAGTTTATTATGCTGGGGTGGCTTTCACAGCTATTTACATGCTGGTCTATGCCATCTTTCGTTTTATAGGGATTTTGGTGCATTTGGTACCGATTCATCATTTTGATAGTGTCAAGCTTAATTGTTTTAGCGGTGTCTTAGCCGTTTTGGTAGCGCTAGTCTTTTTCGGTTTAGTCTTGACATTACTTGCAACAGTCCCAATGTCAATGGTTCAAAATCTTCTCTCAAGCAGCTGGATTGCACGTTTGATTATTAATTATTTCCAACCATTGACAGGTGTTATTAAGGCACTTTGGATAACAGCCATTTTAGGATAAGAAGAAGGGCGTTTAGCCCTTATTTTTGTATGAATATGAGCGTGCTAAAAGAGCACTAGAATAAGGTAAGTTTTGGTATAATAGTGATATGAATAACAGAATTTTAGAACAGTTAGAATTTGATAAGGTCAAGCAACTTTTTGCTGGCTATTTACAAACTGAACAAGGGCAAGATGAATTGCGTAAGCTTGCTCCAATGACAGATTCTGACCGTATCTCACGTTCTTTTGCTGAAATGTCAGATATGGAGCAGATTTTTGTTGAGCAACATGGCTTTGGTTTAGGCAGTTTACGTGATATTTCTGAAAGCATGCGCCGCTTGGAATTAGATGCGGATGTCAATGTTTCAGAGATTATTGATATTAAGAAAATCTTGCAAGTATCAGCAGAAGTTAAGCATTTCTATAATGATTTGGAAAATGTTAACTTGACGGCTTTAAATACTCTTTTTGAGAAAATTGAACTTTTGCCAAGTCTGCAAGGAAGTTTACAAGCCATTAACGATGGTGGATTTATTGAGAATTTTGCAAGTCATGAATTAGACCGAATTCGTCGTCAAATCAATCATGATGAAAGCAGAGTTCGTCAAGTCTTGCAGGACATTTTGAAAAAGCAAGCTGACCATTTGACAGAGACTTTGATTGCTAGCCGTAATGGACGTGCGGTTTTGCCGGTGAAAAATAGCTACCGCAATCGCATTTCAGGGGTTGTGCATGATATCTCAGCATCAGGAAGTACGGTTTATATTGAGCCGCGTGCAGTGGTGCAATTAAATGAAGAAATCACACAATTACGCGCAGATGAACGCCATGAAATGGCTCGTATTTTACGCGAATTGTCAAATATGCTTCGCCCTCATACTAATATTATTCGAAATAATGCCTGGGTTTTGGGGCATTTGGATTTTGTGCGTGCAAAATTCCTCTTCATGCAAGAAAATAAAGCAGTTGTCCCGCAGTTATCCACAGATAAAACTGTGCAACTCTTGCAAGCTCGTCACCCGCTGTTGACAAATCCAGTCGCAAATGACTTGCATTTCTTAGATGAATTGACAGTTATCGTCATCACTGGTCCAAATACCGGTGGTAAAACTGTCATGTTGAAAACTTTGGGATTGGCACAATTAATGGCGCAATCTGGTCTACCAATTCTTGCTGATAAAGGTAGTAAAGTTGCTGTCTTTAATGAGATTTTTGCTGACATTGGTGATGAACAATCTATCGAGCAAAGCTTGTCAACATTCTCAAGCCACATGACAAATATTGTGGATATCTTGGCGGCAGCTGATAAAGATAGCTTGGTTCTTGTGGATGAATTGGGGGCAGGGACTGACCCACAAGAAGGAGCAAGTCTTGCCATTTCTATCTTGGAACATTTGCGTTTAACGCAAGTCAAAACCATGGCGACAACCCACTATCCTGAGTTGAAAGCTTACGGTATCGAGACAGAATTTGTTGAAAATGCCAGCATGGAATTTGACACAGAGACTTTGAGTCCAACTTATCATTTCATGCAAGGTGTGCCAGGGCGTTCAAATGCCTTTGAAATTGCTCGTCGATTAGGTCTTGCTGAAGTGATTGTCAATGAAGCAGAGCGTTTGACGGATTCTGATACAGATGTTAACCGCATCATCGAACGTTTGGAAGAACAAACGCATGAAAGTCGTAAACGTCTTGACCACATCAAAGAAGTGGAGCAAAATAACCTCAAATTCAATCGTGCGGTTAAGAAACTTTATAACGAATTCTCACACGCCAAAGATAAAGAACTTGAAAAAGCTTCTGCTAAGGCACAAGAAATTGTGGATAAAGCCATGGCTGAAAGTGAAGAAATCCTTAAAAATCTTCACCACAAAGCAAGCCTTAAACCACATGAAGTCATTGAAGCTAAAAGTCAGTTGAAAAAATTAGCACCTGAAGTTGATTTATCGAAAAATAAAGTTCTTAAGAAAGCCAAGAAATTGCGTGCACCGCGCGTGGGTGATGATATTATCGTCACAGCTTATGGTCAACGCGGAACCTTGATTAACCAAACGAAAAACGGTAAATGGGAAGCGCAAGTTGGTCTCATTAAGATGACGCTTAAAGAAGACGAATTTAGCCTTGTCAAAGTTCAAGAAGAAGCGCAAAAACCTAAGAAAAAACAAGTTCATGTGGTTAAGAAAAGCAAGAAATCTGCTGGACCACGTGCGCGACTTGATTTGCGTGGCAAACGCTACGAAGAAGCCATGCAAGAATTGGACGAATTTATCGACCAAGCCTTGCTTAACAACATGGCTCAAGTCGATATCATTCACGGTATCGGAACAGGTGTTATCCGTGAAGGTGTCACAAAATACCTTCGCCGCAACAAGCACGTCAAATCATTTGGCTATGCCCCACAAAACGCAGGCGGTAGCGGTTGTACCATCGCAAATCTAGTGTAAAAAAAACTGTCCACTGGACAGTTTTTTTCTGTGAATAGACAAAAACCTGCAATTTTGCAGGCTTTTTAAATGTAGAAAATGCAAATAAATTTATTTTTGTCCAAGCAGGATCATTTGGTCAATCGCATGACGAGCACCTTTGATAGTGTCTTCGTCAAGCTCAATCTCTTCACCTGCTCGTCCAAGTAAACAGTTGTAAATATCAGCTAGAGTTGTCATTTTCATGTTGTGACAAACACATTCAGTTGATAGAAGGTAGAAGCGTTTATCAGGGCATTCAAATTGTAAATGCTCAACAATGCTGCTTTCAGTACCAATGATAAATTCTTTGTCAGTGCTATTTTTAGCGTAAGCCATGATTTCTGTAGTACTTCCAGCAAAATCAGCTAACTCAGTAACTTCAGCTAGACATTCTGGGTGAACCAGTACTTTAGCATTTGGATGCGCTTCACGTGCTTTTAGCACATCGCGTTTACGCATACGCATGTGAGTCGGACAACCACCTTTGAAAAATTCAAATTGCTTATCAGGACATTGTTCAGCGACCCATTGACCAAGGTTGCGGTCTGGAACAAAAAGAATCTTATCGTTGTCAATGTTGTTGATAATTTTAACAGCTGAAGAAGATGTGACGCAGACATCGACCATTGTTTTCACTTCTGAAGTGGTGTTGATATAAGCAACGGTAGTGTAGTCTGGGTGAGCATCTTTTAGCCAAGTAACGATTTTTTTATCAATTTGAGCGGCCATTGGGCAACCAGCCATTGGGTTGGCTAGAAGAGCTGTTTTTTCAGGTGATAAAACTTTAACGGTTTCTGCCATAAAGCGCACCCCACACATCATGATGGTATCTTGTGGAGCTTTGGCAGCATATTTACTTAAAGCAAAAGAATCGCCTACAAAATCGGCAACTTCCCAAATGTCGTGACTTTGGTAGGCGTGTGCTAAAATACAAACCCCTTTTTCTTTTTTGAGACGTAAAATTTCGTCTTGCATCTCTCTTGTATTCATTATATGTTTATGGGATCCTCCTAGGATTGTCTTAGTTATATATTATAGTACCGAGTCAAGAAGGTGTCAAGACACCTGTAAATAAATTTTAGTTAGGTGTCTTGTCAGGTGTCTTGATTGGTGGTAAAATATGTTCTAAGTCGTATGATTTTAATTGATAAGAGTTGATTGAAAAAGTTCCTAAAGACTGATTTAAGTAAGCCTCGCATTGATATCATACAGAAAATGAGAAGCTTATGCTTAGGTCAGTTGATGATGGTATTCTAGGAATTCTTTTTTTATCTGACTCGCCAAATGGATTGTTTATTCAACAATCGTTAAAAAAGAAGGTTTGTATGAAAACAAATGTACTTATTGTCGGTAGTGGTTGTTCAGGACTTTATACGGCCCTTAATTTGCCACAAGAACTTCAAATTACTATTATCTCTAAAGATACATTAGAACACAGTGATTCTTTCTTGGCACAAGGTGGTATTTGCATGTTGAAAGACGAGTCTGACTACGACTCATTCTTTGAAGATACTTTGCGTGCTGGTCACTACAAAAATGACAAGGTTTCTGTTGATTTGATGATTAAGTCATCACCTGATGTTATCAAAGATTTGATTGGTTACGGTGTTGATTTTCAACGTGATGAAAATGGTAACCTTGCTTTCACTCGTGAAGGTGCTCACTCTGATAAACGTATTCTTTTTTACCAAGATACTACAGGTAAAGAAATCACAAGTAGACTGTTAGCTGCGGTCAAAAAGCGTCCAAATATTACCTTGATGGAACACACTTGTCTTCTTGATATCTTGGAAGAAGATAACCGTTGTTATGGTGGTGTGGTCCGTCTTGAAAATGGTGATTTGCAAAAAATCACAGCTGATGTGACTGTACTTGCCAGTGGTGGTGTAGGTGGTTTGTACAAAAATAGTACTAACTTCAAGCATTTGACTGGTGATGCGCTAGCTATTTCCCTAAAACATGATATTGAGCTTAAGGACATGTCTTATGTACAAATTCACCCAACAACCCTCTACCAAGATAATCCAAAAGAACGTTCATTCTTGATTTCTGAGTCCGTTCGTGGTGAAGGGGCACTTCTTTATGATAAAAACATGAATCGTTTTGTCGATGAATTGCAACCGCGTGATGTGGTAGCACAAGCCATTTTAAAACAAATGGAAAAAGACGGGACAGACCACGTCTGGGAAGATTTGCGTACCATTCCGAAAAAAGAATTGGAAGAACATTTCCCAAATATCTTGGCACATTGTCGTGAGGCTGGTTACGACCCATTCACAGAATGTATTCCAGTTGTGCCAGCACAGCATTATTTCATGGGTGGTATCAAGGTTAATCACCATAGTAAGACAAGTATGGACTTCCTTTATGCCGTTGGTGAAACAGCTTGTAATGGGGTTCACGGTCAAAACCGTTTAGCAAGTAATTCTCTTCTTGAAAGTCTTGTTTTTGCAAAACGCGCAGCTAAGGACTTGGTTGCTAAGTATGAGAGTGTATCAGTGCTTCCAAAAACTTTGGCTGAGCTTGATTTGCTAGATTATCAAGATGACGATATCTTGGCAGACGACTATAAAAAAATAGTTGTTGAAAAATTAACAGAAAATAATCAACTAGAAACTGTTATCGGTTAATGGTTGTGAGATATGAGAAAGGATAATGATGTTAGATCCAATTACCCTAAAATTAAATGTTGATCCGTTGATTTTGAGCGCTCTTTCAGAAGACATCAATAACGAAGACGTGTCAACTAACAGTGTCATGTCAGAAAATGTAGCTGGTCAAGTTGACTTGATTTGTAAAGAAGATGGGATTATCTGTGGACTTCCTGTTTTCGAGCGCGTCTTTTATTTGCTTGACCCACAAACAAAGTTTGACGTTTTGGTGAAAGATGGCGATGCTGTTGAGGCGGGACAAAAGCTTGGCACAGTCTACGGTGACATCCGTGTGCTCCTCTCAGGAGAACGCACAGCACTGAACTATCTGCAACGCATGAGTGGGATTGCCACTTACACCCATGAAATGGCTGAGCTTCTAAAAGACAGTCCGATCACTCTTCTTGATTCACGTAAGACCACACCAAATAATCGCATTTTTGAAAAATATGCTGTTAAGGTTGGTGGTGGTAAAAATCACCGTTATAATTTATCAGATGGTGTGCTTTTGAAAGATAATCACATTGGTGCTGCTGGTGGTGTTAAAGAAGCTGTTCTTGCTGCCAAAGCTTATGCACCATCTGTCCGCAAAATTGAAATTGAAGTGGAAACACTTGAGATGGTTAAAGAAGCAGTTGAAGCGGGTGCTGATATTATCATGCTTGATAACATGGACCATGACCAAATGCAAGAAGCTGTTGCTTTGATTGCAGGCAGAGCAGAAATTGAAATTTCTGGTAATGTGACTAAGGCTAATGTCGCTTCTTACTTGGACTTGGACGTTCAGTACGTCTCAAGTGGTGCCCTTACTCACTCCGCTAAAATCTTGGATTTATCTCTTAAAAATCTGCATCCTGTTGATAAATAAGTGGATAACCCTTTTTAAGGTAAAATTATTGTTCGAAAAATCCCCAGCTCGATTGAGTTGGGGATTTTGTTTTGATAACTAAAAAAGAAATAGTAAGAATCCACAGATAAGGCCGATAAGATAACCAGCTGCAACATCATGCGGGTAGTGAACCCCACCTAGCACACGACAAAAAGCAATGACAAGCGATAAAATCAGTAAAATAACACCTAAAAAGCTTGATTGTGTCAGCACAGCCATGCTAATGATGCTAGCAGAAAAGACATGACGACTTGGAAAAGAGTGCCCTTTGGTATCTTTAGGAATGAGTGGTGTGATGTTCCAAGTCTCATAAGGTCGTGGGGTGTTAAGCAGGTGGCGACCAAGTGACACCAAGATAAATGATAGCCCTGGGATAAGAATGAAAATAGGAAGTTTGTCAGGAGTGTTGATAAAAAGGTGGATAAGAAGAAGTGGGTAAACCAGATACATAACTTTGGTTAATAAACTGTTGATAACTTGTAAGCTGCGAATAGCTGCTGGTTTATCTTGAAAAGTTTTTGTTAGCTTGTTATAAAATTCAGCGTAATTTTTCATAAGAATCCTCTATCTAATAATAGTTTTATTATAGCATACAAGCATGCCAGATAAGGAAAATGAGAAGACTTTCAAAAAATCATTTTTGCGTAGCAATTAGTTGTCAAAAAGACAATTTTCCCGTAAAATAGGCTCATAAACTAATAGAAAAGGAAAAAGGACTTTGGGATGCTAGGCTGATTCGTATCCGTTTTTTCATGAAAAACAAGTCAGTCCATCTGGGAGTTCAAGGTAATTACATTATGGCACACAATATTACTGATGCTACATTCGAAGCAGAAACAAATGAAGGTCTTGTCCTTGTTGACTTTTGGGCAACTTGGTGTGGTCCATGTTTGATGCAAGCTCCAATCTTGGAACAGTTGTCAGAAGAAATGGACGAAGACGAACTTAAAATCGTTAAAATCGATGTTGATGAAAACCCAGAAACAGCTCAAAAATTTGGTATCATGTCAATCCCAACATTGCTTTTCAAAAAAGATGGCGAAGTTGTGAAACAAGTCGCTGGTGTTCACACTAAAGACCAAATCAAAGCAATCGTTGCTGAATTGAGCTAATCAATTTTTATAGACGATAAACTCCCGAAATTTTTCGGGAGTTTTTTGGTGCTGAAAAAATTAAGTATTTGAGCACAATTATTTTGCAAATTTTTTAAGTTTATTGATAATAGGTGGTTATAGTAGGAAAGAGAGCAATCTATTGTTGTAGGAAATTTCATTAAAAAATTTAATAATTTGATATATAAAACAAAAATATATTGAATGAAGAATTTGTATTTGATAGAATAGAAGCACTTTAGGGGAGGGGGATTTTTATAGTGTCAAAAATAAATAGAACTCTGCTATATGTATGTACTTTTTTACTAATAGCAGGGTTATTTTTATTTGCTATTTTTGTGAGAGAATCGAAATTAAGAGTAGCCGTTATTGATGGAGCATCATCTAGTCGTTTTTCTTTTAATATTAAGAAAACTATCTATGAAAAGGGAGATAGTGAAACTACCAAACATTCAAATATTGTCTGGAATTTACTAATTAGAGACTTAGATGCTTCAAAAATCGATTTTTTTGAGTACAGTGTGATGAAAAATGATGGGCAAATCACTACTGATACTATTATTAAAGCATTAAAACAAGCTCAAAAAGATAATATTGATGTTATTAATTTTTCGGGTGGATTTTATTTGGAAGATGAAGAGATAAAGGAACAAGTCCGAAGTTTATTAAAAAAGGGAGTTGTCATTGTGGCAGCGGGTGGAAATAATTATCAGGGAATTGCTGATTTTCCAGCTCGAATGTCAGGTGTTATTTCAGTTGGTAGTAAGAAAGGGGAGAATGTATCTCCTTTTTCAGCTATAGATAAAATTGATATTTATGAAAATGGAGAGGAGATTTTATATGATGGTAAGACGTATAGTGGAACATCTTTTGCCACACCTAAGGTGACGAATAAAATATTAAAAGAGTATTTTCGAACAAAGAACTTAGGAAAAATCAAAGATAATATTTTGAAAAAGGAAAATTAGAGAGAAGTATGAAAAAAAGAATTCAACAAATTCAAGTTTTAATTATTACTTTACTACTGCTAACAAGTATTTTTGTGGATTGTGGAGTAAAACCAGTTACCGTTTATGGTGCACAAACTGGAGCTACGTCAGAAGTGACTATTACAAATAAACAGTTAGATAGTAAACTAAGCAAAACACAACAGTGGGTTAATTCTGTTAGTGATAAAGTTGAGAAATCTGGGCTATATCTTTTGAGTGCTAAACAGACAGCTAAAGGTGAATTAAAATTAACCACGTTAAAAAAATTAAATGACAACTTTTCATCTATAATTACGGTAACATTTGCAAGTGATAATAAAAATGCGGAATTTCAGGTAGTAATACTAAAGGATTATAAAGAATTAGCTGTACAAAAAATGAGTGGGCAGATTGAAAAAAATAGTAGTGGGGTACTTTTTAAATATATCGATAGTAAAACTAAAAAAGAAAATACTGTAAATTTAACCTCTGGTCATTCTTCTGCTGCAGCTGCTATACCATTAGCATTTGAAATGGTCGGAGGTGCTTCGGAATTAGCTGGAATGACAACAGCAATGACAGCAGCCTTACCAGCTATAGCTGTAATTGGAGGAGCAGCAGTTGTGGTTGGTGGAGGCTATTACATTTATACTAAATCAAATGTAGCTAAAAACTATCCTAGTGCATCTGTAAGTCGAGCAAATGTAGCAAATAATGAACTTACTTCGTTAACAACCGCTTATAAAGCTAGTGTTCAATCGAATAATAGCCTTCAAACTGCAAAAACTCTTTCTTCAATGAGTGGATATTTAAATGCATTAAACACTAATGTTAAATCGATAAGTATTAATGTTTCTAATGCTAATACTTCTTCTGGTATATCAAGGACTGCAGCAGGTTTAAATCAAATGAATGCTGGTATAAATCAAATGAATGCTGGTATATCAGATTCTATAGCAGCATTGAATCAAATGAATGCTGCTATAAACCAAATGAATGCTGGTATATCAGGTTCTACAGCAGCATTGAATCAAATGAATGCTGGTATAAACCAAATGAATGCTGGTATAAATCAAATGACAGAAGCCATAAATCAAAAGATAGAACTCATGAAGCAATTGCTAGAAGCCATAAATCAAATGATAACAATCTTTAAATCTATAGAAGATGATTTTAGATTTTCAGCAGTTCCTAATTTTAGTTCTGTTACATATAATAAAAATACTAAAATTTTAAATTTAGTGGGAAGTATGCCATCGGAATCGATAGTTCATATTTACGTAAATGGGAAAATAGTTCAAGAAAGTGTGACAGATAAAAATGGTAACTTTACACTTAATGTAAATATTAACCAAGGAAAGGTAGCGATTGATGCTATTCAAAAACCTATAAATGGGAAGCAATACAAATCGTGCAGTATTTGCTTATTAGGATTTCCAACTTTTACCATTCACGAAGATGGTGATTTAACAGCGGATGAAGAAACGAATAAGCATTTGAAAACACCTTTGTTAGTAAGACAAACCACAGCATCACCGACTTTTGATAAAGTAACCTATGATTCAAAAACAAAGACATTACATTTAGTAGGGAGCATGCCAAGTGCTTCAACATTAGATATTTATATTGGTGATAAAAAGATACGGACAGAACAAACCACGGCCAATGGAAGTTTTAATATTAAAGTTAACGTTGAAAATAATTCTGTTGCTATTCGTGCTATCCAAAATTCTACAAATAAAATTAAATATGTAGAACCATTTCTTTCAAATGTTTTGAGTTATCCAAGGTTCACCATTCACGAAGATGGTGATTTAACAGCGGATGAAGAAACGAATAAGCATTTGAAAACACCTTTGTTAGTAAGACAGACCACAGCATCACCAACCTTTGATAAAGTAACCTACGATTCAAAAACAAAAACATTACATTTAGTAGGGAGCATGCCAAGTGCTTCAACATTAGATATTTATATTGGTGATAAAAAGATACGGACAGAACAAACCACGGCCAATGGAAGTTTTAATATTAAAGTTAACGTTGAAAATAATTCTGTTGCTATTCGTGCTATCCAAAATTCTACAAATAAAATTAAATATGTAGAACC
>NZ_SJWW01000013.1:0-66348 GCF_004352745.1 Streptococcus sp. KCJ4932
ATAAAAAGATACGGACAGAACAAACCACGGCCAATGGAAGTTTTAATATTAAAGTTAACGTTGAAAATAATTCTGTTGCTATTCGTGCTATCCAAAATTCTACAAATAAAATTAAATATGTAGAACCTCTACTTTCAACTTTCTGGAGTTATCCAAAATTTACCGTTCAAGCAGATGGGACTATTTTTGTAAATTCTCAAGCAAATAAATTACTGAAACAAACATTACAAGAACAAAAGTATACAGCATCACCAGTTTTTAGTAGGGTTACTTATGATTCTAAGACAAAAACATTAAATCTGATAGGAGATATGCCGAGTGCTTCAACGCTAGATATTTATATTGGCTTTCAAAAAATTAGAACTGAAGAGACAGATAGTAATGGTCATTTTGATATAAAAGTAAAAGTAGAAAATGACAGAGTATCGATAGATGCAGTCCAAAAATCAACAACTAAATTTAAATATACTTCTTTTTTGGGATTTTGGGGTGCTCCTACATTCCATGTTCAGAAATCTGGAGAAGTAGCTTGTGGTGAAAATGTGAAACTAGCGAATGGAGTTTTTATAAAAATTAAAAAATTTACTCCTTTCCCTAAGGTTGATGAGGTAGTTTACAATGAAAAAAATGACTCATTAACTATCCCGATAACGATGTCAATTGCTTCTCAGTTTACTGTTTATAGAAATAGTATAAAGGTACAAACAGTAGATTGTGAAGCTAATAAGAAAAGAATTGTCACAGTTCCTCTTGAGAAAGGTGATAATAATATTAAAATTAGTATTTCAGGTAAGGATACTTCAACAACTGTTTATCAAGATACTCAGAAACTAGAATTTAGTATTGATAATGGTCGAAATATCAAAGCAACTTCCTCAACAAATATCTCTTTAAAGGAAAAACTCCCTGTAGTTAGTGTAACACGCTCAGGAACTCCTACATTTAGCGATATTTCTTTTGATACTGAAACAAATACCTTTAATATTTCAGGTAAAATGCTATGGAAAGGAACTATAACTCCGTATCTTAATGGTGAAAAGCTACAAAGTATTTCTACTGATGAAGCAGGAAGATTTAAATTAAGTATTCCTGTGAAAAGGGATGCTAATGGTGTGGCTAATATTGCTATTGATGGTGTCAATGATGAAACAAAATCTTCTAAATATTCATCTTACATGGATGAAATTGATTTTTCAATGTTTATGATTGATGCTTCGGGGAATATCAGTGTTAGTGATTTTATAAAAAATTCAATTACTCCAAAACAAGTGGTTACTCCACTACCAAATGTTGATCCAATACCAGTTGGTAAAGGAGTTACTGTCCAAGGAAAGGCATTGCCTAATTCAGATGTTACTGTTAAAAATAGAGGTATAGAATATGGAGGAAAAGCTGATGATAAAGGAATCTTCTCTATACCTGTTCCAGAAATTCTAGTTAATGATGTTGTTGAGATTTTTGTCAAAGCACCAAGTACAGCAGTTATTAGCTATACAACATCTGAAGCTGTATCTGTGCAAGCTCAATCACCAAGTTCAGAAGCTACTGTTAATAAGGATACGCCAAAGACCAATGAATCAGAGACAACATCTGATATAAATGATACAATTTATACACCCGAACAAATGGGAGTCCGTACAGCACAAGAATTTGCTGCAGCAGTTGTGGTGGAAAATGGAATGTTAACGGAAGAGTCTATTGAGCAGTTAGCTAGATTGGCTGAGATTAATGCTGCAGCAAACGTTGTTACCCTCGGTTCATATGTTGCTAACAGTACAAGTTCTTACGACCAAACGGCATACCGAGCAGGTAATACCTTCTATACGATGGGAAGTGCAGGATGGGATGCCATTATGGATAAATTACAAGAACTTGGAGTTGATAGTTCAGAACAGTTCAATGAAATGTGGAAAATTAATCAGAAATTTTTAGATAATCAGATTGTTAAAGAGAAAACATTTGAGTTTACGGTAAATCCTACGACAATTCCTGAATATAAATATGGACACCAGGAATTTGAATATTTACAAAATAATGGGTATCATCTAGTTGAATTAAATGGAAGGTTTAAAATGGTGAAATAAGATGTTAGAGATACGAGAAAAAATTAGAATGAGCAAAGGTTATCAAGTCTTAATTGCAATGCTTGATAGTTATTTTGGTCAGGATTATATTATCCGTAAAATCACTTATGATGATTTGGATCCAACAAGTTTCGACTTTCAATTATCTGTAGACTTTCCCAAACTAAAGGGAGTAGATATTGGTGTTGGAAATAGCGGTCCACGGCAAATGTTTCGTATAGGTGGTACCGGTGTTATTGGCATAGCGGTTCCTAGACAAAATGGTATAAGTCTATTAACCTCTGGTAAAAGAGGAGATGGCTTAGCAAAAACTTTAGGAAATACTAAGTTACGTTGGGGGAGTCGTGTAGATAATCTGGAAGAAGTTAAGTATTATTTTGATGCTTTCAAAAAATACTATGATAATCTTTAGAGAGTGATAGGGATGAAGATACGAGAAGAAATTAGAACGAGCAAGGGTTATCAAGTCTTAATTGAAATGCTTGATAGTTACTTCGGTCAAGATTATATTATCCGTAAAATCACTTATGATGATTTGGATCCAACAAGTTTTGACTTTCGCTTATCTGTGGACTTTCCTAAACTATGGGGAGTGGATGTAGGTGTCGCTAATAGTGGTCCAAGTCAGATGTTTCGTATAGGAGGAGACGGTTTTATTGGAATTGCTGTACCTAAAGAAGGGGGAAATGCAAAGTTAACCTCAGGTAAAAGAGGAGAAGGATTAGATAAAATTTTAGGAGATTCTAGTTTGCGTTGGGGAGCGGGATTAGATAATGTAGAAAGTGTTGATAAATATTTTGATGCTTTCAAAAAATACTATGATAATCTTTAGTAAAATAGATTTTTTCTCCCGAAATTTTTCGGGAGTTTTTTGTTGCTAGAAATAGTATAATAAAAAGAAAACGATGCGACGAAAAAGTGTTTGTAGGAGAGCTTGCTATGGATTTTTACACTTTAGATTACATTATTCAGCACCAGTCTTCTAATCTTGTGATTAGGTCTGTTATTCTGATTATTTTACTTGTTATTGTTATGTTGACGAGTCTTCTTTACATGCATAATCGGCTTAAGACGCGACTTCGTGATATTAGTATTGGTATTGTAGTGTTGATGCTGATTTTACTTGGTGTTCAGGTTGAGGATTATATGCAAAATAACCACGATTTTTCACAATCGCAGGCACTTGTGCAATTTGTAAAAAGTGTGGCTACAGATAATGACTTAAAAACTGACGATGTCTTGGTTAATTCAACGACTTTAAAAGATGGAATTATTGTCCGCTACAATAAGGAAGACTACATGGTACACCTTAACGATGACAATAATTCTTACACACTTGAGCGTACGCACGTGATTGACCACAATGTCTACGTTAATGGAGGAAAATAGCCGATGAATATGTATGTGTTGATAAGCATTAAATTTTTTCTAGGAATTTTAGCGACCATTTTACAGATTAATGTTCTCGGAAAATATGAATTTTCAGCTAACACTCCGCTTAACCAAATTCAAAACTTCGTTCTTGGTGGTATCATCGGTGGTGTGATTTATAACAGCTCAATTTCCATTTTGACGTTTATTATTATTTTGTTGATTTGGTCTTTGGTGGTTATTATCGTAAAACTCTTGATTAACAATAAATACATTAAATCTGTTGTTGTGGGAAATCCAGTGATTTTGATTAAAGACGGCAAAGTGAATGTGGAAAATTGTGCAAAACTAGGCGTTACAGCAGATCAGCTGATGCTCCATTTGAGAATGGAAGGTTTGAATTCGACTCAAGATGTGAAGAGTGCCATTATGGAGCCAAATGGCAAGCTAACGATTCTAGATAAAAATTCGGAAAATCCGAAGTTTCCACTGATTAGCAATGGTCGCATTAATTATGATGTCTTAGAATTAATCAATCAGGATGAAGAGTGGCTGCTAGAAAAACTTAAGGAACAAAATATTGATAACCCTAGAGAAATCTTTTTAGCTGAATACTTAAATGGAAAATTGTACCTGGTTCCCTATTCAGAAAAATAAAATTGATAAAATCACCAGATTTTCTGGTGGTTTTTCTTTTCTTTTTCGAATAAATAAGTAGGAGGAAAAGAGATGCGACTTGTAACGATTTTTGGCTTGTTATTGCTAGCCTTTTTATTTCATTGTGGGGATGCCAAAGCTGAAACAGCTGATAATATTCAATTTATAAGTCTTGATGAGGTCAAGGGTAAAATGGCAGCTAAAGAGGACTTTTATTTGTTGATTGGTCGACTTGATAATGTTGATACTCAAAATGCTTTAGACAGACTCAGTCAAATTGACCAAGTGATTTATTGCCTTGATACCAAAGATATTGATTATGTTGCTTACAAAAAATTTGCCAAGAAATACAATATCAGAACCATGACACATTTGGCGCATTTTCGTGGAAAGTATCAGTTTGCAGTAGCTAATGTTCTAACAGCTGACCTAGCAGGATTTTTCGCGGTTTAAGTTAAAATCTGTTAACTTCTTTAAAATTTGTTATACTAAAGCTGACATAAAAACACATCGCAGTTGGTAGTCTGTGAGTACAACATGTATCAGTAACCTTCCCCTTCCGAGGTCGTCCATTGTCAATTTTTTTAAGGAGGGGCTGTTATGAAAATGACAGTATATTTTGATGGGGCATTTTGGTCGGCTTTGATTGAATTTACGGATTCGAAGAAACATTACAAGGCTTTTCGTTACGTGTTTGGTAAAGAACCAAAGGATGATGATATTCTAAACTTTATTGATGTTTCTTTGGAAAAATGGCTGCGCAGGTATGATAAGGTCAAAGTAAGCTCTGAGTTTTCAGCGCCAGCTATTTCACAGAAAAAACGAAATCCAAAACGGGTGCAACGTGATATCAATAAGGCAAAGTGTAAGCCTGTGGTGTCAACGAAAGCTCAGCTTGCTATGCAGGAGATGCATGAACAAGCTAAGAAGATGAAACAGTCTGACCGAAAATTAAGACGGGAACTTGAAAAAGAGCGAAAGTTCACACTTAAGCAAGAAAAGCGTCATCAGAAAAAACGGGGGCATTAAGGAAGTTAAGCTTTCTATAAGAAAAAATTCAGGTTGGCTTAAGCTAGTCTGGCTATACTATAGTCAATCCTAAATAAACTTTCTTTTTTATAGTTGTAGCAGCTGTTGACATAAAGTGGCTGTTGCGAATCTCCTAGAAATTCCAGATTTAAAATCTGGAATTTTTTTGTATGTAAGAGGATTTGGGAACTTTTTCTAAGGTGCTAAAAGATTGTGAGTAACGTAAAAAAGCACCCTTTATCTTGGCGGATAGGGTGCTTTTCTTATGCCTAGAAGATTAATTCTAAACATTTTCCTTGGTGTTGACTATTTAGTCAAGATATTCAGCGATGGCTGTATCAGTTGCGATACGTCCAAATGTGAAGATGTCTGTTAATGAGTTACCACCGAGTCGGTTACCTGCGTGGAGTCCACCTGCAACTTCACCAGCAGCAAAGAGACCTTTGATAATTTTGCCATCTTCGTTGATGACATGGGCGTGAGTATCAATTTTTAGACCACCCATCGTGTGGTGTGTTGCTGGTTTACGTGGTGTTGCGTAGAATGGTGCGTTTTCGACTTTGAGGTCAAAGGCACCTTTGTCAAATTCAGGGTCATGACCAGCGTCAACGTATGAATTGTAATTGGTGATTGTTTCTACCAAAGTAGCAGGGTCAATGTTGATTTGCTCAGCCAATTCTTCCAAGGTATCAGCCTTAAAGAGGGTACCTGCTTCAACTTGGGCATCAATTTTATCTTGGCTAGTGTTGTAGGCTGTTTCTTTGATGTTTTCATCGGCGATGAGATAGAAGAGACCACCGTTATCAATAGCTGCTTGAGATAATTGGTCACGGCTACCATATTCATCGACGAAGCGTTTACCTTTGGTGTTGACCATGATAAAGTTTGCTGGAGGTACTTGAAGCCCTGTGAAAAGTGCGCCAGTCACTGGGTCAGATACTGGCATCATTTGGCTAAAGCCCATACCAACAAGGTCTGCACCGACAGATTGACCAAGTAGGATACCGTCACCAGTTGCAGCAGGGGTATTTGAAGTGGCAATATTATCATCAATTTCTGACCAGTAAGTGTTGTATTTTTGTAGCATTTTAGTATTGGCTGCAAATCCACCTGTTGTCAAAATCACAGCTTTACCATTGACGGTAATGGTTTGTCCATTGCGTCCGCTACCTTTGACACCTGTGACGACACCATCAGTTACAACGAGTTCTTTAACCTGGGTATCTGTTAGAATGATTCCTCCGTTTTTCAAAACGAAATCTTTCAAAACAGCGATGTAGGCAACTCCCATCGGAACTTTTGGTTTATGACCACGACGCCAAATAGCACCAACTGGCATAGTTACTTCATCACGTAAGAATTCAACACCGATATTTTCAAGCCAACGAACAGATTCAAGAGCACGTTCTGTTAAGACGCGGATGAGTTCGTAGTTCCCGTGAATTTCGTGACCTTTGAGGTCTTTACGTTTACCACCAAGATAAGTTTGGATACGGTAGAGAAGTTTTGAGTCAAAGAGGTAAGTTGGGTCTTTGAGGTATTCTTCAATTTCGGTCTTAAGAGCACGGAAATCTGGCAAGAATTCAGGGTCAATAGTTGACTCATCAATGTCATGAAGTTCTTGCAAATTGTGAGCTTCACCAGGATTAGCAGGGAATGTATTTTGCCAAGCAGGGTCAGGAGCATTCATTGGTCCACCAGCACGAACTGTGTTTCCGCCGACTGCTGGGAATTTTTCAACGAGGATGACTTTTTTACCAGCTTGAAGGGCTCGAGCAGCTGCTGTCAAACCAGCACCTCCCCCACCGACAATGACAAGGTCAGTGTCATAAGTCTTATCTTCTTTGTCTAGAGCTGATGGTGCTTTTGGACGTGAACGAAGGGCATCGGGATTGGCACCAGCTTGACGAACCGCACGCGCGACTCCATTTAGGACACCTTTTGAAGTGACTGAAGCTCCAGAAATAGCATCGACATTCAAGGTTTGTCCTTCGATGATTTCATCTGGAATACGTGTGAAGACCACGTCAGCAATACCGCCAGTTTCACCAGAAGAATCAATATCAATAGCTTCAATGCGGTCCTCTGACAAAGTCACAGACATTGGTAAATCACCGTTGTGACCGACAGTAGTGACGTGATAAGTACCGGGTTCAAATCGTACGTCTTCAGGTTGGTTAAGCTGATTAGCAATATTGGCAAAGCGAATAAAGCGGAAGAAGCAAGATTCTAAGAAATCAATGGTTCCTTGGTCTTTAAGGTCGCCATTTTCATCAAAGGCATGTTGGACACGCCCAAGTAAAAATTCACTACCAGGCATGACAACAGCATTAACTCCTGGGGCGTCTAGAATTTGACGTAGATGAAGTTGAGCGCGTGAAGAGCCTTGAACATCATAAGAAGCTCCTACAATCATAATTGGCTTGCCTGTCAAAGGATGAATGTTAAATGATAACCATTCGATAAGACTATTTAGGCTTGATGGAATGGTGTGATTGTGTTCTGGTGTAGCGATGATAACCCCATCAGCTTCAGTGATTTTAGTGTTGAAAGTTTGGATAACAGCAGACTCTGTTTGGTCATCAGTTTCATTAAACATTGGTACATCAGTGATTTCCAAGATTTCAATATCTGCTTCTTTAGCAAAATGTTTTGCCATGTATTTGAGTAGAAGTCGGTTGTATGAGTGTTTGGCATTTGTTCCAACGATGGCAACTAATTTCATAATAAACCTCCTAGTCTTTTTCCCAAGCAAAAGCTTTTTTACGGTCGGTATTAGCTTTGCTGACAACTTGATTGGTAATATCTACAAAAGCTAGAAATTCCTTGAAATTATCTTCAAGTTCAGCGACTTTTTCAGGATTATTGAGATTAAAATTGTCATCTAACACTTGTTCGGAATGACCAAGAAGAAATTCTGTGCCAGGCATGATGCGGGCTTTCAATTCAGGGGCATCCAAGATTTGACGAAGATGAGCTTGTGCACGTGAGGTTCCTAGTGCTCCAAGAGAAGCTCCTACAATCATGGTTGGTTTATTGATTAGCGCACGACTTGTGTAGGCAATCCATTCAAGAGCAGAAGATAGCGGTGCTGGAATGGTATGGTCATACTCAGGTGTAGCGATGATAACCCCGTCTGCGCTAGCGATTTTTTCAGAAAATGCTGCGACACTAGCAGGAGCTAGCTTGTCTTCAGGTTCGTTGAAAGCTGGCAAATCTTTGATTTCAAGAAGTTCAATGTCAGCATTATCTGAAAAATGCTTTGCCATAAATTTTAACAACTTACGGTTTGTTGAACGAGTTGAATTTGTCCCAACAATAGCAACTAATTTCATATAGTCTACTCCTTTTACACAAATAATTACCTTTATCATACTCCTTTTTTAAAATAATTGAAAACGTTTTTGTTATAGGAGAGGAAAGTATCATTTTTTAAGAATATAGTATGACAAGAAAAAAAGCCCTGAAACATCAGGGCTCTTACTTGAGGATACGTTTTTAATATCTGTGAACGATTCATCTTGAGATATTATCATTAGGAATGGCTATATTGTAGAAAGCTTTGCTTAAATTGGTCTTAATCAATCTTTTTAAGATACTCTGCCAGCATCTTCTTCTGAGGTGTAGCCATGGGGTAGTCTTGAAGTTGGTCTTGTGAGACCCAGCGGAGTTCTTTACCTGTAGTCACTTTGTTTGAATTCACCAAGCCTTCAAGAAGTTCGATAGTCCATTTTTGATGACTAAAGGTGTGTTTGACTAGGCTAAATTCTCGCTTAGTCCAGTCAGGAGTGACTTGGTAATCCTTTTCAAAAAGTGCTTTTTGTGAGACGGTTTTAAGGAAAGTTGTCTCCTTTTTAAATAAATCTAGTTGCTGTCCGATGAAGTCAGTTTGAATGATTGGAAATGACCAGAAGCCGCCAAGCAAGCGCCCATCAAGATTTTTTTCTAAAAGGAAATCTCCGTCGTTATTTCGAATGACAAAAGCTTGAAGCTGTAGCGGCTTGGGCTTTTTCTTAGGAAGTTTAATCGGATATTTATCGTAAGTCCCGTGTAAATAAGCTGCACTGAAAAAGCGAATCGGAGATTCATCTGGACGAGGATTCTTGGCTGATTCGATATCAGTCCCCAGATCCATCAGTGCTTGGTTGAAATCTCCAGGACGCTCTGGGTCAATCAAAATTTCCATAATCGCTTGGAAAATTTTGCGATTTTTGGGGTCGCCAATATCATAATTGACTTCAAAAAGGCGCGCCATCACGCGCATAACATTACCATCGACAGCAGGCTCAGCAAGTCCAAAAGCAATACTAGAAATAGCACCAGCCGTATAAGGGCCGATACCTTTTAAAGAAAGAATATCCTTGTGATTATCTGGAAAAACACCATCAAATTTTTCCATGATTTCTTGCGCAGCTTTTTGCATATTGCGCACCCGAGAGTAATAGCCAAGGCCTTCCCAAGCTTTTAGCAATTTATCCTCAGGTGCATTAGCTAAATCCTCCACCGTTGGGAACCATTCTAAAAAGCGTTCATAATAAGGAATTACCGTCACCACCTGGGTCTGTTGCAGCATAATTTCAGAAATCCAGATAAAGTAAGGGTTCTTAGTTCTGCGCCAAGGTAGGTCGCGTTTTTCATTATCATACCAATTGAGCAGGGTACGGCGAAAAGAAGCGATTTTTTCATCGTCCCACATCTCAATCCCATAATCAGTTAAATTAATCATATTTCCATTTTAGCAAAGTTCATATCTTAAGGGTAATAAAAGTTCTTGGAAAAAATTTTTAATAAAAAGCACATATCTCTTGACAAAAGGTAAGCGGTTACATTATAATAAAAGTGTAAAGAAGGATGACAAAAGAAACGAAGTAAGGAGGTAACAGTTCTTATGATGAAACCACATGTCGCCCGGTATAAAAATGGTGATAAAGTCTCTAGTCGGAGTTAAGTAGGCACAGTTAACTTTACGTTATGGAGGTGGCGCTTATGTTGAAATTAAACTTAGGACGCTATAAAAATGGTGATTAGTCACTTTGATTAGCCATAAAGATTTATACCTCAAATCTCAAAAAACTGTAACAAAAGAAACATCGGAGGAACGTCTTATGTTGATGATGAATGTAGGTCGTTACAAAAATGGAGACTAACAACTAGTTGAATTTAGGTCAATGAAGGAGTGATGTCACATTTTAGATGAAGATATTAATTGGAAGTGAACGATTAGAAATAGCTAGCGCAAGAAATAATACCGGTTGATCTTGTTGCTAGTAACAGTAGTAATCGAAAGGGCTTCTAATCATATTGCTTCCATGTTTGAAAAAAGCTTTTAATTTTTTAATGAAAGTTGTGATAGATGTGAAAGCAATCAATGTAGGCCGTTACAAAAATGGAGACTCGAAAAAGATATGGCGACGAGTCAATCGCCCTATCAAAGAAACAGAAAAAATTTGATTATTATCGTTGTTATGTGAGTATTTTCAATTAATGGAGGTATCTTATGAACGTAGCAAGATATAAAAATGGTGATACTTTAGCTAGTTGCATAAAATAGCTAAAGGAGTGATACCAATGTAAAAAAGTAGTGACTAAAAAACTCATGGAGGTATATGTACAATGCTGAAAATGAATTTAAATCGCTATAAAAACGGAGATAATAATCTAACAGCCTAACTCCTTATGAGAATGGTATGTTAGATGACATACGAAAAAATTTTTTAGAGAAGCTGAGACGAAAGTGCTCAGCTTCTTTTTTTTATGGCTTTAAAATTAAAGAATTGCCATTATCGAAAAATCAACGAAAAAAATTTAGAAAATCTACAGAAAATCGTTGAAAGAAAAAAAAAAAAAGATTACAATAAAGTTAATAGAAAACGCTTTATAATAAGTAGAAACGAGGCGATTTATGTGGGTAGAAGTAATTTTCGAAGATTAAAACGTATCGAACTATATGAAATCATGCTAGCGCAGAGTAAAGAAATCGACCGATTAAGAGATGAATTGGCAAAAGCCAATGAAAAATTAGAAAATCAAGAGATAAAACTAGCCAACGCTGGTTCTATCGCAGAAGCTTCCCTTAGTTTGACAAAGGTTTTTGAAGAAAGCCAAAAAGCAGCAGACTTGTACCTTAAGAATGTCAAACAAATGAATGGAGAAGCGGAGTATGAAAAAGGATAACGAAATTACTCTTCCCACAACCAGTGAGATTGAAGAGTTATATAAAAAAGCGAAATACCGTAAACTTTTTACCGAGAAGATAAGAAGCACGGTTTTTATGTTAATTGTAGTAGCTGCCTTTGCTATTTTGGTAGCTATGCTTTACCTTCCAACCCTTAGGATTTATGGGAAATCTATGAAGGGAACCCTAGATAGTGGAGATGTGGTCTTGACAGTTAAAAGTAATCACTTTAGGACAGGAGACATCGTCGCTTTTTATTACAACAACAATATTTTGGTAAAACGAGTTATTGCAGAATCGGGTGATTGGGTTAACATCACCAAGGATGGAACGGTTTATGTCAATAGCAAAAAAATAAAAGAACCTTATATTGAACACAAATCTTATGGTGAGACAAACATTAAGTTTCCTTACCAAGTTCCAGAAAACCGTATCTTCGTTTTGGGAGATAACCGTAGCGTTTCGATTGATTCACGAAATACTTCTGTTGGTACAGTTTCTGATGAACAATTAGTTGGTAAACTAATTTTTAGGATTTGGCCTTTATCAGATATTGGTACTCTAAATTAAAAGTAATTGTCGATATATTTTCACTAATGTTTTAGGAGGGAAGGAGAGTGAAAAATCGATGAGAAATTTTTTTAGACGAAAAGATTTAATCAAGAATCATAAAAAACTCGCCACTTTCCTTGCCGTTATAGTAGCTCTGGTGACAGCTTATCTTTTGATTTTACCAGCTATCACTCTTGATAATGAGACTGCTTCGCAAGATCCTGGTATAGAAGTTGAACAAAGTAGTCAGTCGCCGCCATCACTACCGGCACCACAGGATAATCAGTTAGGATCTGCAACAGAAAGTTCCTCAGTTGATACGTCAAATAGCGGTGCTACACAAGCAGCAAGTGATGAGCCTGATTTGATCACACAAGCGACAACCTTGACAGCACAAAATCAAGATTACACGATTAAAGCTGATGTTGATGAAAAGGCACAGTTGCCTAAGGATACGACATTGACCGTCAAGGAAATCAAAAATGACGATGCTGCTTATCAAGCGAATTATGAAAAAGTACAAAATTCTCTAGTAGGAAAGAACATCGAAAGTGTTCTTCTCTACGATATTTCTTTTGAATCAAATGGTCAAAAGGTTGAACCAAAAGCTGACGTTAAGGTGACGATTACACCGAGCGAGGCTATGGCTGCTAAAGATAACTTTGATGTCATTCATTTCCCAGACGATGGTTCGCAAGAAAACATCACTCAAAAGGACGTCAAAGAAATTGACCATAAGATTACATCGGTTTCCTTTGAAAACAGTAAATTCTCAGCTTACGCTTTGGTCACTTCAAGCGACCCTAAAGATGACAAAGCAACTGACGATGCCAAACTTCAAGCTAAAAATACACCACGATCAGTAACTACTCACACTGTTACCTTCAAGTACACTGATAACAGCGGCATTGAACATGATATGACAACCGCTGAAGTTACCGATGGTGGAAAGATTGCAGTTTTCCCAACGCCGGTTTATCGTGAAGGTTATCGCTTTACAAGATGGAAAAACCAAGCTGATGATTCAACTGTTACAGAGGATACAACAATTACTAGTGATATGACAGTTGTTGCAGATTACTCTGAAATTAAGATTTACAATGCGACAATCCAATATTTCTATCACAATAATACGACTAACAGTGATACGGTCTTTGGTAATGATGTTCACCAAGTCGAAGCCAAAGATACACCATATCGTGTTACACCTCCGCCTTCTGTAAGACCAGGTGATGATCCTAGTGTATCTCAAGATGAAGTCTACTATCCAAGCCAATCAATCGTTGAATTTGCTAATGCAGCAGATTTAGCGGCTAAGGATGCGGCAGATGGTAACATTGACCAAAACATCACTATTAGAGTTGAATATGTAGCAGCAGATGCTACCTATAATGTTCACTACATGTTGAAAAACTTGAACAATGATAACTACAGTGAAATTGAAACTGTTCAAGCTCACGGTGTTATCGGTTCAACCATTAGACCGCAAGTTTTGACTTATGATTTTGCTGATTTTGAACGAACAAATTCAGTAACTCTTACCCAAGCTCAAGGTCAAGACCTATACGTTTACTACACACGTAAGACTTTTGAACTTAGCTACAATACCAACGGTGGTTATTATATCGAGCCAACAGAAGGTTTGTACGGTGAGTCTGTTGCGATTACAAGTAACGTGCCACAGAAAAAAGGTTACACCTTTGATGGCTGGTATGATAATCCAGAATTCAGTGGTAATAAGGTCACAGGAAATGTCACACTTAATAGTGACAAGACCTTATACGCTAAATGGAAAGCAGATAGCGTTCCTTACACAATAGCTTATTATAAAGAAGTTTATGATAACGCGACAAATACCACACACTATGTTTACGATAGTGCTATCGTACGTACTGGTACGGTTGATACAACCGTAAATGCTTCAAGTGCTCCAAATCTATCTGTTGTTCCAAAAGGTTATGAACGTGAAAATGCATCTGGTGGACCAAATAGCACGTCATCTGTTGTCATAGCAGCGGATGGTTCATCTGTTTTAAATGTTTATTATAGTTTGAAACGTTACACCTTTATTTTTGACCTGAACCTCACTAGTTGGGGATACTCATTAGGTCGTATCGATATAGGTGGACATACATATCAAGGTACTGAATATCGATTAACAAATATTGTTTTAGGTCAAGATGTGTCAAGTGTATGGCCAAGTTCAACATCAAATCCAAGAGAAGTATATTCGCTTAACTATCTTGGTCAGGTTTCAACAGAACGTTTCTTTGATTCTTGGGAAAATGAATATAAGACCAAACGTCAAGAAGTTACGCCTGAGCTTTTACCAAATTCAGGAACAACAAGAACGTTCAAAGCCACTTGGACCAACCGAGGTAATACTTATACGGCTGAGTACTGGTTGCAACAACCGGATGGTTCTTATGTGAAGTCTAATAAGTATAGTCAGTCATTCATTTTTAACTCTGGTACATTTACTGCCAAGGAAATCTATGGTTATACTTACCGTACGGACCAAAGCTTTACTCAAAATGGTGTTCATTATGAAGGAACATCAACATCGGATAGGATTTATCGTTTCTACTATGACCGTGATAGTTTCCAAATTGACTACTATTATGGTAACGATGAGGTAGGTCACAAACTTAATATTCCATTTGAAGCTGATATTTCATCATCAGAGTATAATTACCAACCTAGCCGACCAGCTGGTGTTGATAGTGACTATACTTGGGGTGGTTGGTATGAGGATGCTGTGTTAACAACGCCTTATACCTTCAACACAATGCCAAACCACAATTTGGTCTTGTACGCTAAATGGAATGCTCCACGTTACAATGTGTCATTTAATTTGAATGGTGGTGAAGGAGCAACTCCACCGACACAATCTGTTGAAAAATATGTTACCGCGCAAGCTCCGGCAGATCCAACTAGAAATCACTATACCTTTGATGGTTGGTTCGACCAAAACGGTAAACGATTTGACTGGACTAAGCCAATTACATCAGATACTGTATTGACAGCTCACTGGAAATTAAATCCATTGACTTACACTGTTCAATATGTTGATGCTGATAATAACGAAAGTAAGTTAGCGCCAGATAAGGTGATAACAAGTCCTGCTCTTCAACTTGGTGATACCATTACTGAAACAGCTCTTGCTATCACTGGTTACCGTCCAGGTAATAACCAAAAATCAGTAACCCTTGGTTATGAAAATAATGTGATTACTTTCTACTATACTAGAAAACAACTTAGTGTAAATTATACCGTTCGTTACTTACTAGAAGGTACAGAGACCGCACTAAAAGATCCAGTCACTAAGACAGTTACTGGTGATACGGTTCGTGTTAAAGAAGTTGCTCCAGATGTTGGTAGTGATTATTACCCACTGGATGATACGTTAAGTTTGACATTGACTTCTAACGCGGCAAACAACGTCATTACTTTCTACTATAGTAAGAAAACAGATGGACACATTACTTTCCACTACCTTGATATGGATGGTAATCCGATTCCTGGTCAAGCACCAGTTGAAGAGACTTTCCATGAAGGTGGTACTTGTAATACTCTCGACCATCATCTAGATATTTCAGGTTACACTTATCATTCAGGACAAGATGTGACTGATCACAGTAATCCAACAAGTGTCAAAGATATTTACACCTTTAGAGGTGGTGAAAATATTGATATCAATCTTTATTATAAGAAAAATATTAATATCGTAGCGCATGATAAAGAAAAATCTTATGATGGTCAAGCTCTTAAGAGTAGTGGTCTATCGGATTTGTCAGATGTCTATCGTCAATCTCTTCAAAGTGGTGATAAGTTAGCTTCATTGACTTACTCAGGTTCACAAACTAACGCTGGAACAAGTAGTACAACACCGACAGCTGTTACCATTACCGATGATGATGGTAATAATCGAAATGATTACTACAATATCATCTATACTCCTGGTACCTTAACGGTTATTCCATTGTATGTTTCAGTTATCATTACTGGTGATACGATTTCTAAAGTCTATGATGGAACCTACTCAACAGTAGGCTACGAAGTGACACGTATCAGTACAAGTCTGTATTCAGAAAATAAAATTCAATTTAATGGTACTGAGTCATCTATTACTCAAAAAGATGCAGGTACTTACTTATTGAATATATCTAATAAGTTCACAAATACAGATCCTAACTTCGATGTTCACTTCCAAGTGTCAAATGGTGCTCTTACTATTTATAAGCGTGATGTTGTTTTGACATCTGCTGAAGCAACGAAGACTTACGATGGTACACCATTGACAGCGCATACCGTCACACCAAGTCCGATGACTGATACCGAAGGATTTATTTTAGGTGAAGGTGTTCAATCTTACAACTTCACTGGTAGTCAAACAAATCCTGGTACAAGTTATAACTATTTTACTTACACATTGATGGCTAATACCAACCCCGTTAACTACAATATTTCCATTACACATGGTCACTTGATTGTTACTCCAACAATTAATTTACAAGTGACTGGAAGTGGTTGGGAACCTGCTCTTTCAGGTGGAAACTTTAAACTTGAAAAACGTGGTGCTGGTGTTTGGGAAGATATCAGTAACGAGTTTAATAGTTTTGATGTGACATCTACGGGTGGATTTAACATTGGCGGATTAACTCCGGGACGTTATCGCCTCACTCAAAATTCTGCTCCAGATGGTTATAGAGTTATTAATAAATACGTCTGCTTCAATGTACTTGAAAGTCGTGATGAATATGATAATTCTATTTACACCGTAGAACTTTGTGATGAGGACGGTCACGTTGTTGCTGCCGATGATAATAAACGAATTATAAATGGTATTGGTAATTACAATTATCGTCTACAAGTTGTTAACCAAGCTGGTAGTGAATTACCAAGTAGTGGTGGTATCGGAACGAAGAAATTCATTATTGCAGGTATTATATTAATGGTTGTCGCTGTACTAGTTACTATCTTTAATAGATGGAAAAAAGCTATTAACGATAGTGGTTAGGAGGTGATGCCAAATGATGTCGTTTTAAAACTTTTAGGATAAAATTAGAAAGAAGGTTCACTATGAAAAAGATCAGAAATGTGATGACATTACTCCTCGCAGCTCTTGCACTTCTTTTCACCGGAAGTCAAGTATCTGCCCAAACTGTTGATAGCGGTCAGGGAGGAGCAGCCACTATCACAATCCAAAATGCTCAAGTAGATAAAACATATAAGCTTTACAAACTTTTTGATGCTACAGTAGGTGATAATGGTGCTATTGCCTACACGTTACCAAGCGGTAAAACAGCAGCAGATGTTGCATCTTACTTTGATGTTGACTCTGCTGGAAACGTCACAGCAAAATCAACGACTACTCAGTCAGTAGTGGGAAGTGATGATTTTAAAGCTTGGGCAAAGACATTTGTTGGAGGTGCTTCAGCTACTCCAACAGCTTCAGCAACTGCAAATGAAAACACATTAAGTTTTACTGGTTTAACTTACGGTTACTACTTCATCGAGTCTTCACTTGGTGCAACAATCACAGTTGATAGTACAAATCCAAATGCTAATGTTGTTGATAAAAACACATCTGCTCCAACAACTCCAAGTGGTGGTGGTAAAACAGCAGATAAAACAACAGCTGCAATTGGTGATACTGTAAATTACACAGTTACATTTAACGCAACTAACTATGTTGTTATTAACAACCAAGGTAAACAAATCACTAAATACACTATCGTTGATACACCAACTAACTTAGCAATTGATGCAAGTTCAGTCGTTGTTAAAGTAAATGGTACAGAAGTAAGCCCAACAGTCAAAAATGTGGGTACTGATGGTAAATTAACTGTTGAACTTCCTTGGGTTGATAGCAGTAACAATTCACTTTATTCAACTCCTTCAGAAGTAACTCTTACATACTCTGCAACTGTAACAACAGGAGCAGTTAAGACTGATTCTATGAAAGGTGAAGCAAGCAATACTGCGACAATCTCTTATAACTATGGTGATAACTCTGGTTCTATCCCTACAAATGAAGTGAAAGTTAATACTTTAGGATTTGGTATCCGTAAAGTAGACGGAGTAAGTGGTGCTCTATTGTCAGGCGCAGAATTTAAGGTTTATAGAAATACAAATAGTACTGAACCAATCAAATTTGTAAAAATCGCTGATGGATATTACCGCCCTGCAACTGCAAGTGAAATTGCTGCTGGTACCTCTATTGTTGAAACCATCCCAGCTGGTGCTCCATATCTTGTAGGATTTAAGGATGGCGATACTTTCCAAGTTGAAGAAACAAAAGCCCCTGCTGGTTACAATAAATTGACTGAACGTAAATCTGTTACAATCAATGGTGAAGGTACTAATTTAAATGTTGCAAACAACAAAGGTTCTGAATTGCCATCAACTGGTTCATTTGGTACTAAAATGCTCTATGTTGTCGGTGCTTCAGCTATTCTAGTTGCTTTCGTTTACATGGTTGCAAAACGTCGTGTTAAAAATCTTTAATGATTAATCGTTAGAACATCTTCGAAAGTAGCACGAGTCTATTTTCGAAGATGATTCTTTTTAGAGAAAATTTGCCAGCAGAAAGGAGAAAAAGCAGTGGCGTGGTTAAAGCAACATTGGAAATCTTTGATAATGCCCTTCGTCTTTCTCATTGGGCTGGGCTTGGTTAGTTACCCTTCATTGAGTGACTATTGGAATTCCTTTCACCAGACAAAAGGAATTATGAATTATGCTAAGAGCGTCTCAAAAATGTCTGATAAAGAATACGCTAAGATTTTAAATCAGGCAAAAGATTACAATAAGAGATTGACTAGCATGAATTGGGATATGAATGATGCGCAAAAGGCAGACTATGAATCTCAGTTAAACTTCAATCATGATGGTGCCATGGGTTACATTAGTATCCCTAAGATCAATATAAAATTAGGTGTTTATCACGGAACAGACGACAAGGTTTTGCAGACATCCATCGGACATCTGGCGGGGACATCTCTTCCAGTTGGCGGAAAAGGCACACACTGTGTCTTATCTGGTCACCGTGGATTGCCTTCAGCTAAGTTGTTTTCTGACTTAGATAAATTGCGTGAAGGAGATACCTTTACCATTCACGTTTTAAATGAAACCTTGACTTATGAAGTCGATCAGATTCGAGTGGTTGAGCCGACTGATTTTAGTGATTTGACCATTGATCCAAATCAAGATTACCTAACCTTGGTGACTTGTACCCCATATGGTGTTAATACTCAACGTCTACTGGTTCGTGGACACCGCATTCCAAATGCTGATGGCGAAGCTAAGACCACTTCCGATGCCCTTCAGCTAAATGCACTTTATATTGCACCGTTTATCGGTATTCCAATCTGTCTTGTTATCGTTATTTATATCTTTGTTGTAACAAGTAGCAGATACCTCAAACGTCATGGTGACCGAGTTGGTCAATACCTCAGTCAAAAAGGACTTAAACGACCACAAATGAACTCTAAAAACTACCAAGATACCATTAATCAATTAAAAAGATTTTTTAAGGATGATTAAAAAAGATTGAAGATGAGCGATAAGCTCATCTTTTTTTGTTACGCTTTCACAAAGTTTTTGTTAAGTCAATTTGAAGTTTATATTAAAAGTTAAATACAAGACTTAATTTTGCAACAATTCATAAAATTTATGCTATAATTGAAGTTATACTAGCGAAAAGCGAGGTAAGGATATGTGGGTTGTTAGGAAGATGTATTGGCGCAGTGGTCAACAGTACGTTCAAGCACAAAAGATTTTTGAAAGTCGCGAAGAAGCAAATGCTTTTAGAAAAGAATTAGATTTTGCAACGGAGATTTATGAGACAAACTTAGCCGTTTCTAATAAAGGCGATTTTTAAACAAAGAAGCAGAGCACACCTGCTTTTTTGTTTTGGGAGATTTTGGGGATATAAATTGATAAAAAATTTAGGATAAAAACACTTTCTTTCCCGCATATCTCTTGCGCAATTTCTGAAGCTATAGTATAATAGTTTATTGTGAGTATACCTCACTTACTCGTGATTTCGGTCACGGGTCATTAGACCAAAAGGAGGAAAAATATCAATGGCTAAATACGAAATTCTTTACATTATTCGTCCAAACATTGAAGAAGAAGCTAAAAACGCTTTGGTAGCACGCTTTGACTCTATCTTGACTGACAACGGTGCAACTGTTGTTGAATCAAAAGACTGGGAAAAACGTCGTCTTGCATACGAAATCAAAGATTTCCGCGAAGGACTTTACCACGTTGTTAACGTTGAAGCAGAAGATGCTGTAGCTCTTAACGAGTTCGACCGTCTTTCAAAAATCAACGGTGACATTCTTCGTCACATGATCGTTAAACTTGACGCGTAAGAAGGTATTTTATGATTAATAATGTAGTACTTGTCGGTCGCATGACCCGCGATGCAGAACTCCGTTACACACCATCTAATCAAGCAGTTGCGACATTTACACTTGCTGTGAACCGTAACTTCAAGAATCAAAATGGTGAACGCGAAGCAGATTTTATTAACTGTGTGATTTGGCGTCAGCAAGCTGAAAACTTGGCTAACTGGGCTAAAAAAGGCACATTGGTTGGTGTTACTGGTCGTATCCAGACTCGTAACTATGAAAACCAACAAGGCCAACGTGTTTACGTAACTGAGGTCGTTGCAGATAATTTCCAAATCTTGGAAAGTCGTGCTACACGTGAAGGCCAATCAGGTGGTTCTTACAACGGTGGATTTAACAATAATTCATCATTTGGTGGAGCTTCTAATGGTGGTTTCTCATCACAACCTTCACAACAAACACCTAACTTCGGTCGTGACGAAAGCCCATTTGGTAATTCAAACCCAATGGATATTTCAGATGACGATCTTCCATTCTAATGGATATGGACACCTCAAGTGTTAGACTTGAAACAACAATAATATAAAGGAGAATAAAACATGGCTCAACAACGTCGTGGCGGATTCAAACGCCGTAAAAAAGTTGATTACATCGCAGCTAACAAAATTGAATATGTTGATTACAAAGATACTGAGCTTCTTAGCCGTTTCGTTTCAGAACGTGGTAAAATTCTTCCACGTCGCGTAACTGGAACTTCAGCTAAAAACCAACGTAAAGTAACAACAGCTATCAAACGCGCTCGCGTTATGGCTCTTATGCCATTCGTAAACGAAGACTAATTCGTTGCGGTGATCAGAAAAAAACGACTTCGAAAGAGGTCGTTTTTTTGTGTGGAAAAAATCTTTTTTGAGTTTACAAGTTAAAATTATTGTTTTATAATAATTTCAAGAATGCGATTATTGTAAAACAATAATTTAGAGGGAGACTTATGAAAAAGATTGTTTTAAAAGTTGGAAGAGAAGTTGTAAAAATAATACGCTATCTATCGATTGTAGGTATGATTTTGATGGGATTTGGTATCTTTGCAGTGTTTTTTGCTGGGCAAAATCATGGTGGCCTATTTACTTTGGATTATGGTTATCAAAGAGTTCAGGTCTCTGCTTGGATTCCGATTGTTGTCTTAATAATGGCTATGATTATTTTTTATCTTCTATTTAGGATAATGCGAGCTTTGGATAAGTTGTTGATAAATTTTCAAGATGAAGAGTATTTTTGCTCCGAAAACATCAATTTGCTTTCTAAAGTTCTTCTTTATCAGATTTTATTCACAGGTATTCAATTACTTGTTAACATCTCATTTAATTTTTCTAAAATAGCAGAAGCAAGTAGCTTATTTGATTTATCTTTAAAAGATTATCTTGTGAATATTGTCTTTATTATTATCAATGATATTGCTATTATTGTACTAAAACGTGGTTATGAATTGCAAAAAGACCACGATGAGATTATTTGATATGGAAGAAATAAAAGTACATTTAGATAAGGTGTTAAAATCAAGAAATATTACCTCTAAGGAGCTGGCTGAGAAAATAGGAATCACTGAGGCAAATTTGTCTATTCTGAAGACTGGAAAGGCAAAAGGGGTCAGATTTAATACCTTGATGAGTATTTGTAGAGAGTTGGATTGTCAGCCGGGAGATATTTTAGAATATAGGAGAGATTATGATGAAAGTAATTAAGATTTTGGGAGTGACTTTATTATTTGGACTGTTATCGGGTTGTGGCATTATCTCAGAAGCTACTTATGATACCGCTGGTGCCATTAAAACTGAAAGTAGTAAAACTTATCAAAGTGAAGAAGAACAACTAAATGTTAAAGATATTTTGGTGGTAAATAAAGACGAGGTTTTACCTTTAGAGAATCACTTTTCTGGGACAGTGTATATCATGTTTACAAAAGAAGATTTGAAAAAAGGTCTGAAGACTGATTTTTCATTGAATGACAAATCATTAACAGATGTTAAAGAAGACAGTCAGGATGATTTCAATATTCGTTACCACAAGAAAACATATTTCTCAGCTAAAAAAATTACGGTTGAAAATCTTGATCAGATTAAAATGACCTCAACTTGGTCAGACGACGTTGTATTAAGTTTATGTTCTAAATAATAAATAACTTCACTAAACCTTATGCTTAGTGAGGTTATTTATTTTTATTGTTGTGGTGTCATTGCGTTTAGGATGTTGTATTTCTTTTGTAGGAAATAACGTCCGACAAGTGACACAGCACCGATGATTAACATGACGATTGGTGGTAATTGTGGGTTAAGAGCGGCTGGTAAGAATGCAGTTGCTGTGTATAGGAGAACCCAACCAAGCATTGCTAAACCAAGTACAAGGAAAGTTTTTTTCCAACCTGGGCGTTCGCTCTTAGGTTTACCAGCGAAGCGATAAATGAAGTGATAAGTTGCATACATAGCAGCACCTCCACCAAAACCAAGGGCAAGAAGTGAGAAAAGCCCAGAGCTAGTTGTTGCTGAATTGAAGAATCCCATAAGTGCATTAAGAAGAGCAACGATTCCGATGAAAAGAAGTGATGTATCTAACCACATTAACCAAGGGTTATCGTTTTTCTTTTCTTGGTTTGCTTTGGCATCGGAAGCTTTTTCAGTGAAAGAAGCAGCCCAAACTGTTGGTGCACCAAGAAGGGCACGAGCAGTCAATCCTTTTTTCTGGTTTTCAATGATTGTTGGTAAAACTTCTTCCAAAATTGCTTGGATTTCTTCGTCAGATTTACCATCTTCAATCAATTGATTAGTAGCAATGTGAATAAATTCTTGGTTCTTTTTAGTAAGATTAGTTAAATCCATAAATATTCTCCTATTATAAGGTCTTATAAGATAAAGCCAGTTATTAGTTAGAGAAAACAAAACCTTTGCTTTTTCTAACTAGTAAATGCCTATAATTCATTTTCAATAAAGTCACAACGAGAGAAAAGCGATTCGATAATAATCGATTCTCAAATTAGTGAGCCGTCTAGGATATCTCAAAACTGTTACGACATGAGAGAATTGATTCGATACTAATCAATTCTCGAATTAGTGAGATGCCTAGTAAGAATCCTGATAGCTATTTAGTCGCGTAAGTAGGTGATGATTGTTACGACGAGAGAAAAGTGATTCGACATTAATCACTTTTCGAACTAGTAAGAGAGTTAGGGAATCCCCAACAAAATCACGACATGAGTAAAGCAATTCGATAATAATTGCTTTACGAATTAGTAAGCTGCCTAGGAAGAATCCTGATAGATTCTTCCGTATTTCTGTTAGCGACTTTAGTCGCAACAGAAATTGGCAGGTTAAAACCATTTTTTCCTGAAGAAGTAGAATACCACAGACAAGCTCATGGCAGCGGCGATGAAGACGATGTACCAAAAGGCATGTGGTAGACCATTTAATGGCAACCAGTTGTTTTGGAAGTTCATCCCGTAGGCAGAGAAGATAACCGTTGGAATATCAAGTGCCATGGTCATCAAAGCCAAGGTTTTCATGATGGTATTCTGGTTGTTGTTGATGATTGAAGCAGTTGTTTCAGTCATGGCATTCAAGACATTTTCGTAAATGCCAGCCATCTCAATCGCCTGTTGCGTTTCAATCAAAGTGTCTTCAAGCAAGTCTTCGTCTTCGATGTATTTTTTCAAAGAGCTGGTACTACTCGAAAGTTTTTTAACGATACGTTCATTGAATTTCAGTGAGGCTTTCAAGTAGACGATAGATTTTTCAAGCTCCATCATGTCGATGAGTTGTTCATTACGTGTGGCATTTTCCAATTCTGCTTCGATTCGGTCACTTTGACGGTCGATAGAACGAAGGGCTGTTAGGAATAGCTCTGCGTTACGATAAAGCAGTTGGAAAACAAAACGTGTCTTCATGAAGGTATAGAAGTTTTTCACACGACGATTGAAGAAGTTATCAAATAAGGTTAATTCTTGCAAACACGTTGTGATAACAGCGTTGTCAGTTACGATGATACCTAGTGGAATTGTCACATAATAGCTTTTGTTATTACGTTCTTCGTAGGTTGGGACGTCGACGATAATCAAAGTGTAATCGTCTTCGACAGAAATACGTGATGTTTCTTCAAGGTCGAGTGGCGCACGAAGGTCTGTGATATCGATATTAAATTGTTCGGCTAAACTCACAGACTCTTCCTGGGAGGGGTTAACCAAATTAATCCAAGCTCCTGGCTCGAATGTATTGATTTCTTTAAACTCTAACGCTGTTGATAGAAACATTTGTTCCATAAAAACAACCCCTCCTTTTGCGATGAGATACAAGAACTATTAAACTATGATAACTAGTTAGGACCACCAGCGATAGTGCCGTCTTTAGTTCTTGTTCAATGATTTTTTTAAGTTGTAAAATAATCTCTTTTTAGACAAAATTCTACATACTAGTCTATTATACTACAATTAGCAGTTTTTGGGGACAGAGAAAAGTAGAAAATTTGTTATAATAAAATAAGAAGAAAATGTACTCGCAAAGAAAGGATGGAAAGCTAAGCGTGGCCTAGTGTCAAACTTAGCTTATCTCATAGATTATGCAAGATAAATTGATTATTCGTGGGGCTCGTGCCCACAATTTAAAAAATGTCAATGTTGAAATTCCTCGGGATAAGTTGGTCGTTGTGACTGGTTTGTCTGGTTCAGGAAAATCAAGTTTGGCATTTGATACGATTTACGCAGAAGGGCAACGTCGTTACGTTGAAAGCTTGTCTGCTTATGCCCGCATGTTTCTTGGTAATATGGAAAAACCAGATGTGGATTCGATTGAAGGGCTTAGCCCAGCGATTTCTATTGACCAAAAAACAACAAGTAAAAACCCGCGCTCTACTGTAGGAACAACGACAGAAATCAATGATTATCTGCGCCTTTTGTACGCTCGTGTGGGGACGCCTTACTGTATTAATGGGCACGGTGCTATTACGGCATCATCTGTTGAACAGATTGTTGATAAGGTATTGGAATTGCCTGAGCGCACAAGAATGCAAATTTTAGCGCCTGTTGTACGTCGCAAAAAAGGTCAACACAAGACGATTTTTGATCGCATTCAAAAAGATGGTTATGTACGTGTGCGCGTGGATGGTGACATTTTTGATATTTCAGAAGTTCCTGAGTTGTCTAAGAGTAAAATGCACAACATCGAGATTGTCGTGGACCGTTTGATTAATAAAGAGGGCATTCGTTCACGTCTTTTTGATTCTGTAGAAGCTGCGCTTCGTTTGGCTGATGGCTATGTTATCATCGACACTATGGATGGAAATGAATTGCTTTTCTCAGAACATTATTCGTGTCCGGTTTGTGGATTTACCGTTCCTGAATTGGAACCACGCTTGTTCTCGTTTAATGCGCCGTTTGGCTCATGTCCAACCTGTGATGGCTTAGGAAATAAACTAGAAGTTGACTTGGATTTGGTGATTCCTGACCGCAGTAAAACGCTTCGTGAAGGAGCGCTAGCACCATGGAATCCAATCTCATCAAACTACTATCCTGCTATGCTTGAGCAAGCTATGGAAGCTTTTGGTGTTGATATGGATACACCTTTTGAAGACTTGAGCGATGAAGAGCAAAATCTTGTGCTTTACGGTTCTGGTGAGCGTGAATTCCACTTCCATTATGTCAATGATTTTGGTGGCGAACGCAATATTGATCTTCCTTTTGAGGGTGTTGTTAACAATATCAATCGTCGTTACCATGAGACAAATAGTGATTTTACCCGCAATGTCATGCGCGGTTACATGAATGAATTGCCATGCCCAACTTGTCATGGTTACCGTTTGAATAATCAAGCGCTCTGCGTTCGTGTGGGTGGTGAAAATGGTTTGAATATTGGGCAAGTGTCTGATTTGTCAGTTGCTGACCACTTGGAACTCTTGAATCATCTAGAACTCTCTGAAAATGAAAAAACGATTGCCACACCAATCGTTAAGGAAATCAAAGATCGTTTGACTTTCTTAAATAACGTGGGATTGAATTATTTGACTTTGTCACGTTCTGCGGGGACTTTGTCTGGTGGTGAAAGCCAACGTATTCGCTTGGCGACACAAATTGGTTCAAACTTGTCTGGTGTCCTTTATATCCTTGATGAACCGTCGATTGGTCTTCATCAACGTGATAATGACCGTTTGATTGATAGTTTGAAGAAAATGCGCGATCTCGGAAATACCTTAATTGTCGTTGAACACGACGAAGACACTATGCGTCAAGCTGATTGGTTGATTGATGTCGGACCAGGAGCTGGTGAATTTGGTGGGCAAATCGTCGCTTCAGGAACACCAGAAGAAGTTGCTAAGAATAAAAAATCAATCACAGGGCAATATTTGTCAGGTGCAAAAGAAATTCCTGTGCCACTAGAACGTCGTAAAGGTAATGGACGTTTCCTACGTGTTCTTGGTGCTTGCGAAAACAACTTGCAAAATATTGACGTGACTTTCCCACTTGGAAAATTCATCGCAGTAACAGGTGTTTCAGGTTCTGGAAAATCAACCTTGGTCAATAGTATTTTGAAAAAAGCTGTTGCTCAAAAATTAAATCGCAATTCTGCTAAACCTGGTAAGCACAAAGCACTTGAAGGTATTGAAAACATTGAACGCTTGATTGATATTGACCAAAGTCCAATCGGTCGTACTCCACGTTCAAATCCTGCAACTTATACAGGTGTCTTTGATGACATTCGTGACCTTTTTGCTAAGACCAATGAAGCTAAGATTCGTGGTTACAAAAAAGGACGTTTCTCATTTAACGTCAAAGGCGGACGTTGTGAGGCTTGTTCTGGTGATGGTATTATCAAGATTGAAATGCACTTCTTGCCAGATGTGTATGTACCTTGTGAAGTTTGTCATGGCACACGTTATAACAGTGAAACGCTTGAAGTTCATTACAAAGACAAAAATATCGCTGAAATCCTTGATATGACAGTCAACGATGCGGTTGAATTCTTTGCACCAATCCCTAAAATCGCACGCAAATTGCAAACTATCAAAGACGTTGGACTTGGTTATGTCACACTTGGACAACCAGCAACAACCCTTTCTGGTGGTGAAGCACAGCGTATGAAATTGGCTAGTGAACTTCACAAACGCTCAACTGGTAAGAGCCTTTATATCCTTGATGAACCAACGACAGGTCTTCACACAGATGACATTGCTCGTCTGCTTAAAGTCCTTCAACGTTTCGTGGATGATGGAAATACTGTGCTTGTCATTGAACACAATCTTGATGTGATTAAGACGGCTGACCACATTATCGACCTTGGACCAGAAGGTGGTGTCGGCGGTGGACAAATCATCGCTACAGGCACACCAGAGGAAGTCGCCAAAGTCAAAGAATCTTACACAGGACAATATTTAAAAGATAAATTGAAATAAAAAATCACCCAGGTAAGTTATCTTGCCTGGGTTTTGTGCTATAATGTAGCCAATTATAGGGAAATAGCGCAGTTTTGCTGCTGTTGAGATTTATTGGAGGATTTATGTCTTATTCAAAAGAAGTTAATCGCTATGTTTTTCCATTGATTGCGACCAATATTGCACAGCTTTTGATTAATCAATTGTCACTGCATTTTGCGGTTAATGACTCAAGCGTGGCACTTTCTGGAATATCTGTGATTCAAAATTTCTTGTTTGCCTTTGGTGGGATTTTAGGGGCTTTTAGCTTGTCTTTTAATATCAAAGGGGCGCGTGCTTTTGCGGAAAATGACAAGAAGCGTTTTAAAGATTTGTTTAAGTCCTCTTTCTTACTTGATGTGGTGATAGGTGCTAGTTTTTTAGTCATCTGTGTAGTTTTTGGAAATTCCTTTTTACGTTTATTTTATGGATTTTCAGGAGAATTGCTTGACTTATCAACGCTTTATCTCGTTATTATGTCACCGTATATTCTTCTGACCTTGTTAACATTTTTGTTGACAAATGTTTTAAAAGTTGAAAAGAAAACCAAGCCGATTTTTTGGATTGGGCTTGTTAGCTCGCTGCTTGATGTGGTGATGAATTACTATTTGGTTCCAATTTTTGGAGTGAAGGGCGCAGCGATTTCTGCTATAACTTCTTTGTTTTTAGTGGTTTTGGCTTATTTTTATTTAGTTCATGATGTGATTTTTGAGGCTTTGAAATCTCAGTCAACTTGTAAAAAAGAGTTAATTCTTTTTGGGATTCCTTTAACCATTCAAGAAATTTTAGAAAGTGTCCTTTTTATCATGGCTTTTGATGCTTTGATGGGACGTCAAGGCCTAAAAATACTTTCTATCTATGCAGTGATTAGTCAGCTCTTTTCAATAGTTCGTTTGCCTGCTTATATGTATGCTGGTGCGGTTTCTGTCTTTTTGCCGCAGGCTAGTCAAAAGCATGAAAATAAGTCATTTATGCGCGTAATTTATCGAAATAGTTATCTAATGAGTTTTGGATTTGCTGTGATAGTGACGCTTTGTGCTAATATCTTTGCTGAATTCTTATCAAGTCAAATCAATACAAATATCATTGCGCTTACGGCATTTACTATGCTAGTCATGGCAGCCACACCACTTTACGAAAGTTCAAAAATGCTTTTGCAAAGTTGTCATGCTGAAAAATGGGTGGTCAGTATGACGACTGTGGTCAATCTGCTAAGCATCGCTGTTTTACTAATCATTCAAATTCTGGGTCTTCAAAGCTACCAATCGCTTTATTTTATTTACGGCTTAAGCCTAGTTATTCTAAGTATTTTGTTCATCAAAAAAGCAAATTCAATAACTTAAAAGAACCTGATGGTTCTTTTTTTACGATAAAATTGATTTACCAGCTAAGTATTTTGTGAAAAAACGTGAAAAAGGCGATTGTTTCAAGGATTTTCTGGTATAATTATCTTAAAAAACGAGAGAGGGAGAGGTTCATGTTAGCCAGACTGGAAAGATTTGATGCTAAGTTAGATGAAAAAGAGCTGGATGCCATGTTGGTGACTGGTCAAAATAATATTTATTATTTGACAGGTTTTTGGGGGACAGCAGCAACTGTTTTTATTTCTAAAACACGTCGTTTGTTTGTGACGGATGCTCGCTACACTTTGATTGCTAAGCAAATGGTTCAAGGGTTTGATATCATCGAAAGCAGAGATGCACTTTCTGAAATAGCTAAGGTGATTGCATCTGATGCGATTTCGACGATTGGTTTTGATAGTCAGGTGTCATTTGCTTATTACCAAACTTTGCAGGCAATTTTTGAGCACTATGATTTGCGAGCACAGAGTGATTTCATGGAAGAATTGCGCATGATTAAAGATGCTTCTGAAATTGCGACTATCCGAAAAGCTTGCTCGATTTCTGACCGTGCCTTCACAGACATGCTTGATTTCATCAAACCTGGGCAAACAACAGAATTGCAAGTAGCAAACTTCCTTGATTTTCGTATGCGTGAATACGGAGCTTCTGGGGTATCTTTTGAAACCATTGCAGCATCAGGTTACCGCTCTGCCATGCCTCACGGCGTAGCCAGTGAGAAAGTTATCCAGTCAGGCGAAACCTTGACCCTTGATTTTGGTTGCTACTACAATCATTACGTCAGCGACATGACGCGTACCATCCATATCGGTGAGACGACTGACGAAGAGCGTGAGATTTATGATGTGGTTTTACGTGCTAATCAAGCTGTGATTGATTCGGTCAAAGCTGGCATGACACGCCGTGATTACGATAAGCTAGCGCGTGATGTGATTGAAAAAGCTGGTTATGGTGAGCACTTCACACACGGAATTGGTCATGGAATTGGACTTGATATTCACGAAATCCCATTCTTTGGAAATTCTGATGAATTGGTTGAAGTCGGCATGACCATCACCGATGAACCAGGCATATACCTTGATAACAAATACGGTGTCCGTATCGAAGATGACCTTGTGGTTACTGAAAATGGGTGTGAGGTTCTGACCTTGGCACCGAAAGAATTGATTGTCTTGTAATAACTAAGCGTTTAGAAAAGGAGGAATACAATGACTGAAAGACTTTCTTGGGAAGATTATTTTATGGCAAATGCGGAGTTGATTTCAAAACGCTCAACTTGTGATCGTGCCTTTGTTGGAGCTGTTTTAGTTAAAGATAATCGTATCATCGCCACTGGTTACAATGGTGGCGTTTCTGAAACTGATAACTGTAGCGAAGCAGGACACAAAATGGAAGACGGTCATTGTATCCGTACCGTTCACGCAGAAATGAATGCCCTTATCCAGTGTGCTAAGGAAGGCATTTCAACCAAAGGTACAGAGATTTATGTGACACATTTTCCGTGTATCAACTGTACCAAAGCGCTTCTTCAGGCAGGGATTAAGAAGATTACTTACAAAACAGCTTACCGCATGCATCCATTTGCTATCGAATTGATGAAACAAAAAGGTGTCGAATGCGTTCAGCACGATGTCCCAGAAGTGAGACTTGGCATGGATGATTTTGATGACTAATAAAAAGAGCACTCAAAAGAAGTGCTCTTTTAGTCTTTTTAGTTCAATTTATCTTTTAGAATTTTTTCGTCAATTTCGGAAGCTGGCGTCCAACCTTTTTTTAACAAATCATTGATGTAAAAGTTGTTGTATAAAATAGCAAAAGCAATGTTTAAGCCAAGGCCGATGCTAGTATCAACATTAAGGCTTAGTGAGAGCATTCCCCCTAAAATCATTGCTCCAAGCATAATGCCAAGCCATTTCCAATCTTTACGAAAAAGTGGCACAAAGCAATAAAAGAATAGCGTTGTCCAGCTGAAACCAACTTTAACTTCTTTAATCTCTCCCTCTGAACTCTCAAGTTTCACTTTCATATTCAGTAAATCTCCCTTTTTAATAAATTTCTAGAGTTTTATTGTATCAAAATTGGATTTTTTTAACAATGAAGTCTAAAATAGTAGGAGAGGGTTATTCTTTTGAAACCCAAAAAGATTTGAGCCATAGCGTATTTTATGGTAAAATGAAGTGATAAATAATTTATAAGAGGTAATGAATAAATGATTGAAGCAAGTAAGCTTAGAGCAGGTATGACTTTCGTAACATCTGATGGAAAACTCATCAAAGTTCTCGAAGCAAGCCACCACAAACCAGGTAAAGGTAACACAGTTATGCGTATGAAACTTCGTGACGTACGTACTGGTTCAACATTCGATACAACTTACCGTCCAGAAGAAAAATTCGAACAAGCAATCATCGAAACACGTGCTGCACAATACCTTTACAAAATGGATGACACAGCATACTTCATGGATACTGAAAGCTACGAACAATATGAAATTCCAGTTGCTAACGTAGAACAAGAATTGCTTTACATTCTTGAAAACTCAGAAGTTAAAATCCAATTCTACGGAACTGAAGTTATCGGTGTGACTGTTCCTACAACTGTTGAATTGACAGTTACTGATACTCAACCATCAATCAAAGGTGCTACAGTTACTGGTTCTGGTAAACCTGCAACTCTTGAAACAGGTCTTGTTGTTAACGTACCAGACTTTATCGAAATCGGTCAAAAATTGGTAATCAATACGCAAGAAGGTACTTACGTATCACGTGCCTAAGCTTGCCAGTAGAGCGGGTAGAGAGGGCACCGCTCTCTTTACTTTTTAATCCTTAAATTTAATTAGAAAGGAAATGCTTATGACAACTGAAAATATCGGTGATATTGTTATTTCACCACGAGTACTAGAAGTTATCACAGGTATTGCTGCAACAAAAGTTGATGGCGTTCACTCACTTCGTAACAAAGCCATGACTGATACTTTCAGCAAAACAGTTTTAGGTAAAGGTGTTTACCTTCAAACAGAAGAAGATGGTACAGTTAACGCTGATATCTATGTATATCTTCAATACGGTGTCAACGTTCCTGCTGTTTCAATGGCTATTCAAAAAGCTGTTAAAGCTGCAGTTTACGAAATGGCAGAAGTGACTATTTCATCTGTCAACATTCACGTTGAAGGAATCGTTCCTGAAAAAACACCAAAACCTGATTTGAAAGCATTGTTTGACGAGGATTTCTTGGATGACTAATAACTTTACAAATTCAAGACGTGACCTTCGTGAGCGTGCCTTCCAGGCACTCTTTAGCCTCGAATTTGGTGGAGAATATTTGCAAGCAGCTGAATTTGCTTACACTTATGATAAGACTATCGAAGAAGACGAAGAAGTTCAAGTTCCAGTATTTCTTCTAAATCTTGTTAAAGGTGTTTGTGATTTGCAATCAGAACTTGATCAACAAATCGAAGCACACTTAAAATCAGGCTGGTCACTAGAGCGTTTAACACTAACTGACAAAGCTTTACTTCGTTTAGGGCTTTACGAAGTGAAATACTTCGAAGAAACACCTGGACGTGTAGCGGTTAATGAAATCATTGAAATTGCTAAAAAGTATTCAGACGAAACATCAGCAAAATTCGTCAATGGATTGTTGAGTCAGTTTGTTACTGAATAATAAATGAAAGAGAGATGCTTGTCATCTCTCTTTTTTGTACCTAAAAAGCACAGACATAAATGTCTGTGCTTTTGTGTTTATTAGATACTGCTACCAGGAAGAAGTGAAATTGGTAGGATATAGTCTTTGCTTGTCTTTTCGCCTTTGATGCGTTTTAGGAGAATATCCACAAGTAGACTAGCGATTTCATCGATTGGTTGACGGATGGTTGTCAATTGTGGGAAGAAGTTCTCAATAAATGACGTACCATCGTACCCGATAATTTTCAAATCTTCAGGGATTTTTAAATCTAATTGTTTAGCAATTTTCATGGTTAAAATGGCTGTTAAATCATCGGAAACAAAGATACCATCAGGTCTAGTTCGTGCGATGATGGATTTGATTTCCATTTCACGGCGAATTGTGGATAAGTTGTTAGGAACTTTGAAAACTTCACCGTGAGGAATTTGAAATGTAAAACCAAGGGCACGTAATTCGGTTGGAGAATCAGTGTTATCGTGTCCGGTAATCATAATGATATTTTCGCAACCATTTTTTTGAAGGGTATGAGCAGCTAGCTTACCTCCTTCAAAGTTATCTGAAGCAATGATAGGAACATTTGGGGCCAGGTTTCTATCAAAAGCAATAATAGGTGCACTGACGCGTTCGTAATCATCGATACCAAGGTTGTGACTTGATGAAATGATACCGTCAACTTGGTTAGCTTCAAGCATCTCGATGTATTCACGTTCCTTGGCAGGGTCATTTTCACTGTTGCAGATAATCGTTTTATAACCATGTTTGAATAGTTCGATTTCAAGATATTCAATCAGTTCAGAATAAAAGATATTGCTAATATTAGGAAAGATAAGTCCGATGAGTTGGGCTGATTTTCCTTGGAGTCCACGAGCGAGGTTATTAGGCTTATAGCCTAATGTTCTCATGGCTTCTTGGACTTTTTGTTTTGTCTTTTCTGACAAATAACCTTTGTTGTTGATAACGCGTGAAACGGTTGTTGGGCTAACCCCAGCAAGTTCAGCAACGTCAGTTAATTTTGCTACCATATTAGTACTTCAAATCAAAGTATGTACCAGTAACGTCTCCAGATTTAATAGCGATGCCGTTTTGGCCAGCTTCTGGGAAGACACGGCTAGTAAATACTTTTTCTCCTTTATTGATAAAGATTTCAACGACTGAATTATCTACAAAAATATTAGCACTTGTTTCTTTTGCATCGATTGTGCATTCGCGGCTTGTGCCAAATTCTGTAGCGTATTGAACACCAGCTTTACTGCGGTCAAGAATAATTTTACCGTCTTTAGTATCGACCGTCAAGCTGAGTCCATTGCCTTTGTCATCAGCAAAGAGAAGGATTTCAGTTTTTTGATTTGCAGGGAAATTTAATTCTAATTCATAAGTATTAGTTGTCTCAGATTTATTAGCAAATGCTTCAGAGTCAGCACGAAGTGAAGTGATTGCTTCAACTGGGTATTGGTAAAGTTTACCATCTTTAATAGAAAGTTCTTTAACAAGACTTAAAGCACCTTGGTAATCGTATTTATCTGTTGGGTAATCAACATCAGGAAGTCCAATCCAGCTGACAACTAATGTGCGCCCGTCAGGGGCATTGAATCCTTGAGTAGCATAGGCTTCAAAACCATAGTCAAGGTTTTGAATGTCTGAAGCGCCAACTAATTTTGCATGTTCTGTGTCAAACGATTGACATACTTTATAAGTATTTGGATAAATGTTGCGGTAATCAAGTTCAGATTTATCAAGGCCTTGTGGGCAGTAAAGAAGAACTGGTTTATCATCAACAAAAACAAGGTTTGGACATTCAATCATGTACTCTGAACCAGTACCGCCGAAGTCGAGGTTGCCAACTTCTTCCCAGTTTTCAACATTGTTATCAACTGCTTTATAAAGTTTAACAAAGCCTGATTTTTCAGGGCTTTGAGCACCTACGATAGCGTAGAATTGACCTTTATAATTGAAAATTTGAGGGTCACGGAAGTGCTCTGTGGCATCTTCAGGTTGGCGGATAAGAACGTCATCCATTTTAGTGATCTTGTGGTCTTTATCCATCCAAGCACCGATTTGAAGTGGGTCACGTACCCAGTTTTCGTCACGAACATTTCCTGTATAGAACAAGAAGAGTTTGTCATTGATTTCATAGGCAGAACCAGAGTAAGCTCCGTGGCTATCGTTTTTAGTGTCAGGGCGAAGTTCTACATTAGTTTCATGGAAATGAACCAAGTCTTCAGATTCAGTGTGAACCCATTGTTTTAGGCCGTGAGCAGCGCCAAAAGGCCAATTTTGATAGAACAATGTATATTTGCCGTTAAAGTATGAGAAACCGTTAGGGTCATTTAATAGTCCAGTTTTAGGCTCGATGTGGTAGCTGGTATGCCAAGGTGATTTTTTCACATTTTCAGTGATTTTAGCCACCTCTTCCTCGCTCCAATCAGCGTAAGCACGGTATCGTACTTCTTGAGGTAAATTCATAATTTTCTCCTTTAGTTTATCTATCTACTATTAATATAGTAAACGTTTTCTGCCTAAAAATCAATTATTTTCCCGCAAAAAGAAAAAAATATGATAAACGCTTGACATAAAGCGTTTTTATGATAAAATGTAAATGTAGTTAAGTGAAACGCTTACAAACAAGCTTACAAAAGTAATTTTATATAAAGGAGTTTTTGCAAATGGATAACGCACAGATTGCAAAAGAGATTGTTGCTGCTTTAGGTGGCCGCGAAAACGTACGCAGTGTTGCTCACTGTGCCACACGTTTACGTGTTATGGTTGTTGATGAAGCAAAAATCGACAAAGACAAAATTGAAAATCTTGACAAAGTTCAAGGAGCTTTCTTCAACTCAGGACAATACCAAATTATCTTTGGTACTGGTCTAGTTAACAAAATGTATGATGAAGTTGTTGCTCTTGGTTTGCCAACAGCTTCAAAAGATGAACAAAAAGCAGAAGCTGCTAAACAAGGGAATTGGTTCCAACGCGCTGTCCGTTCATTCGGTGACGTATTTGTTCCATTGCTTCCAGCTATCGTAGCGACTGGTCTTTTCATGGGTATCCGCGGAGCTATCAACAATGATACAATCCTAGGACTCTTCGGAACAACTTCTGAAGCATTCTCATCTACAAACTTCTACACATACACTGTTGTATTAACAGATACAGCCTTTGCATTCTTCCCAGCTTTGATTTGCTGGTCTGCATTTAACGTATTTGGTGGAAGCCCAATCGTAGGTCTTGTTCTTGGACTTATGATGGTTAACAATTCACTTCCAAATGCTTGGGATGTTGCCTCAAAAGCTGCAGAACCAATTAACTTCTTTGGATTCATTCCAGTTGTTGGTTACCAAAACTCAGTTCTTCCAGCATTCTTCGTAGGTTTGCTTGGTGCGAAACTTGAAAAATGGTTGCACAAAAAAATTCCAGATGTGCTTGACCTCTTGTTGGTTCCATTCTTGACATTCTTGGTAATGTCAATCTTGGCACTCTTTGTCATTGGTCCAGTTTTCCATACTGTTGAAAACTATGTTCTTGCAGGAACTAAATTCTTGCTTAGCTTGCCATTTGGTCTTTCTGGTCTTATTCTTGGTGGTATTCACCAAGTTATCGTGGTTACAGGTGTTCACCACATCTTCAACTTGCTTGAATCACAATTGATTGCTGCTGATGGTAAAGACCCATTCAACGCTATCATCACAGCTGCAATGACTGCCCAAGCTGGTGCAACTCTTGCTGTTGGTGTTAAAACAAAAGATGCTAAACTTAAAGCTCTTGCTTTCCCAGCTGCTCTTTCTGCAGGACTTGGTATCACTGAACCAGCTATCTTCGGTGTAAACTTACGTTTTGGTAAACCATTTGTATTAGGTCTTGCGGCTGGTGCTTGTGGTGGTTGGTTGGCTTCAATCTTCAACCTTGCTGGTACTGGTTTTGGTATTACAATTATCCCTGGTACTCTTCTTTACTTGAATGGTCAAGTTCTTAAATATGTCATCATGGTTCTTGCAACTACAGCTCTTGCCTTTGTATTGACTTACATGTTCGGTTACGAAGATGATACAAAAGACGTTAAAGCTGCTAAAGAAGCAAAAGAAGTAGCTGAAGAAGTTACTGCACTTTCTCAAGCTGGTGTTTCTGAAGAAACAGTTGTAAGCCCACTTTCAGGCCAAGCTGTTGAACTTTCTGCAGTTAATGACCCAGTCTTCTCATCAGGTGCTATGGGTAAAGGTATCGCTATTAAACCAAACGGTGACACAGTTTACTCACCAGTTGATGGTACTGTTCAACTTGCCTTTGAAACAGGTCATGCTTATGGTTTGAAATCTGACAATGGTGCTGAAATCCTTATCCACATCGGTATTGATACTGTCTCAATGGCTGGTAAAGGATTTAACCAAAAAGTTGCTGCTAACCAAAAAGTTAAAAAAGGTGATGTTCTTGGAACATTTGACCGCGCAGCTATTGCAGAAGCAGGTCTTGATGATACAACAATGATTATCGTGACAAACACAGCTGACTACCAAGAAGTAACACCAGTTGCTCAAGATGAACTTGCTGAAGGTGCTGCATTGCTAGATCTTAAATAAGTATATATCTATAATTTAAGAGGTTCGAAAGAACCTCTTTTTATATGGAGTTAAATATTGATACAATAGGGTTTCTGACACTTTTGTACTTGATATATCTTTTGTTTTTTTGTATAATATTTGATAGAAAACTAGCAATTAAAAGGGAGATAACATGACTAAATTATACGGTAGTGTCGAAGCAGGTGGAACAAAATTTGTTTGTGCTGTTGGTGATGAAAATTTTCAAGTTGTAGAAAAAGTTCAATTTCCAACAACAACACCTTATGAAACAATTGATAAAACAGTAGCATTCTTCAAGCGTTTTGAAGAAGATTTGGCAGGAATTGCTATTGGTTCATTTGGGCCAATTGATGTTGATGAAAATTCAAAAACTTATGGTTACATCACAACAACTCCAAAACCACATTGGGCTAATGTTGACTTGGTTGGCTTAATTTCAAAACACTTTAAAGTACCATTCTACTTTACAACTGACGTAAACAGCTCAGCTTATGGTGAAACAATCGTCCGTAAAGGTGTTAAGAGCCTTGTTTATTACACAATCGGTACTGGTATTGGTGCTGGAGCTATTCAAAACGGTCAATTTATCGGTGGTCTTGGTCACACAGAAGCAGGTCACGTGTATGTTGCTCCACACCCACAAGATGTTGCTAAAAACTTCAACGGTGTTTGCCCATTCCACAAAGGTTGCTTGGAAGGTATGGCAGCAGGTCCGTCACTTGAAGCACGTACAGGTATCCGTGGTGAACTGATTGAACTTAACTCTGATGTTTGGGATGTTCAAGCTTACTACATTGCGCAAGCTGCTGTTCAAGCAACACTTCTTTATCGTCCAGAAGTGATTGTCTTTGGTGGTGGTGTTATGGCACAAGAACACATGCTAAAACGTGTTCGTGATAAATTTAAAGCTTTGATGAATGATTATGTTCCAGTTCCAGATGTTACAGAATATATCGTGACACCAGGTGTGGCTGAAAATGGTTCTGCAACTCTTGGTAACTTTGCTTTGGCTAAGAAAGTTTCAGAACGTTAATCGCTTGATTAACAAAATGTTAGCGAGATTGAGGAAAAGTCCATTTGGGATGATTCTTCAATCTTTTTTTACGCTGACAATTCCTTGTGAATTACAGTGCTTTCTTGTTGTTAAGGTGAAAAAAGAGTATAATCGTAGCAGGTGAATACTCAGAAAATACTAAGAATGATATTAATAAAAAACTAAAATATCAAGGCATTTTTATCGCTTGTAGAAGAGAGCTGCAATGGTAGCGCATTCTTGTAATAGAGCGCTTTTTATGATAAAATGTGATGATAAGTTTATCGAAAGGAATTGGGATGGCAAATATTCTACGAACTGTTATCGAAAACGATAAAGGCGAATTAAGAAAATTAGAAAAAATTGCAAAGAAAGTTGAGTCATACGCTGATGCGATGGCTGCTTTGTCTGATGAAGAATTAAAAGCAAAAACACCAGAATTTCAACAACGATATCAAAATGGTGAAACCTTAGATCAATTATTGCCAGAAGCTTTTGCGGTTGTTCGTGAAGCGGCTAAACGTGTTCTTGGTCTTTACCCATACCGTGTCCAAATCATGGGTGGTATTGTAATGCACAATGGTGACGTGCCTGAAATGCGTACTGGTGAAGGTAAAACATTGACTGCGACTATGCCAGTTTACCTTAACGCCCTTGCTGGTGAAGGGGTTCACGTTATCACGGTCAACGAATACCTTGCAACACGTGACGCAACTGAAATGGGTGAAGTTTATAGCTGGTTGGGACTTTCTGTAGGGATCAACTTGTCTGCAAAATCACCATATGAAAAACGTGAAGCCTACAACTGTGATATCACTTATTCTACAAACTCAGAAATCGGTTTTGACTACCTTCGTGATAACATGGTTGTTCGTCAAGAAGATATGGTTCAACGCCCACTAAACTTTGCTTTGGTCGATGAAGTTGACTCAGTTTTGATTGATGAAGCGAGAACACCTTTGATTGTTTCAGGTCAAGTAACTTCTGAAACAAGCCAACTTTACGTTCGTGCTGATAAATTCGTTAAGACTCTTGAAAGTGTTGATTACGTCATCGATGTACCAACAAAGACAATCGGTCTAACTGATAGTGGTATCGACAAAGCTGAGGAATATTTCCGCTTAGAAAATCTTTACGATTTGGAAAATGTTGCCTTAACACACTACATTGACAATGCCCTTCGTGCAAACTACATTATGCTTTTGGACATTGATTATGTGGTTAGTGAAAATGGTGAAATCTTGATTGTCGATCAATTTACAGGACGTACAATGGAAGGTCGTCGCTTCTCTGATGGTTTGCACCAAGCCATTGAAGCTAAAGAAGGCGTGCGCATTCAGGAAGAATCTAAGACAAGTGCCTCAATTACTTACCAAAATATGTTCCGTATGTACAAAAAATTGGCAGGTATGACTGGTACAGCGAAAACTGAAGAAGAGGAATTCCGTGAAGTTTACAACATGCGCATTATTCCAATTCCAACAAACCGACCAGTAGCACGTATTGACCATCCAGATTTGTTATACCCAACACTTGCTTCTAAATTCCGAGCAGTGGTGGAAGATGTTAAACGTCGTCATGCTAAAGGTCAACCTGTCTTGGTTGGTACGGTTGCCGTTGAAACATCAGACCTTATTTCTAAAAAATTGGTTGAAGCTGGTATTCCACACGAAGTCTTGAATGCTAAAAACCACTTTAAAGAAGCTCAAATCATCATGAACGCTGGTCAACGCGGTGCGGTTACAATTGCAACCAACATGGCTGGTCGTGGTACAGATATCAAACTTGGTGAAGGGGTTCGTGAACTTGGTGGCCTTTGTGTCATTGGTACAGAACGTCACGAAAGCCGCCGTATTGATAATCAGCTTCGTGGACGTGCAGGTCGTCAAGGTGACCCAGGTGAGTCACAATTCTATCTATCACTTGAAGATGATTTGATGCGTCGTTTCGGTTCAGACCGTATCAAAGCATTCCTTGATCGCATGAACCTTGATGAAGAAGAAGCTGTTATCAAATCTAAGATGCTCACACGTCAAGTGGAATCAGCTCAAAAACGTGTTGAAGGTAACAACTACGATATGCGTAAACAAGTCCTTCAATACGATGATGTGATGCGTGAACAACGTGAAATCATTTATGCTGAACGTCATGATGTTATCACAGCAGACCGTGATTTGGCACCTGAAATTAAAGCAATGATTAAACGTACAATTAATCGTGCTGTTGATGCTCACAGCCGTGCAGACCGCGAAGAAGGTATCAAGGCTATCTTGAATTTTGCTAAATCAAACTTGGTTGCGGAAGATTCTATCAAACTAGCTGACCTTGAAAATCTAGATTTTGAAGAAATCAAAGAAGAACTTTACAAACGTGCTTTGGCAGTTTACGATGCTCAAATCGCTAAGCTTCACGACGAAGAAGCTGTTAAAGAATTCCAAAAAGTTTTGATTTTGATGGTTGTGGATAACAAGTGGACAGATCATATCGATGCGCTTGATCAATTGCGTCAATCTGTTGGTTTGCGTGGATACGCTCAAAATAATCCTGTTGTTGAATACCAATCAGAAGGTTTCCGTATGTTCCAAGCTATGATTGGTGCTATTGAATTTGACGTGACACGTACAATGATGAAAGCACAAATTCACCAACAAGAACGTGAACGCTCAACTGAACGTGCGACAACTATGGCTGAAAAGAATATCTCTGCTCAACATGTTCAAGCACAATCTGATATCGATTACTCTAACGTTAAACGTAACGATTTGTGCCCATGTGGATCAGGTAAAAAATTCAAAAATTGCCACGGTCGCAAACATTTTTAAAAAAGACAACAGAAAATTCTGACAATTTATTGAAAAACCTCTTGAAAATGGTATAATATATGAAATCTTAACTAATTTCAGGAGAGGGAAAATATATGTCATTTAAAGCAACAAGTAAAAAGATTAATTTCGATGCTCTTAAAGAAGAATCAAAATTAACTGGTGACGTTCTAGCTAAAAAAGAAGCTCGTGATCGCGAACTAGAAGCTATCATTAAAGGTGAAGATGACCGAGTTCTTTTGGTCATCGGCCCTTGCTCATCTGATAATGAAGATGCTGTGCTTGAATACGCTCGTCGTTTGGCAAAACTTCAAGAAGAAGTTAAAGACCGTGTCTTTATGGTAATGCGTGTCTACACAGCAAAACCACGTACGAATGGTGATGGTTATAAAGGTTTGATGCACCAACCTGATACATCAGAAGCACCAAGCTTGATTAACGGTATTAAAGCCGTTCGTCACCTTCATTATCGTGTGATTTCAGAGACTGGCTTAACAACAGCAGATGAAATGCTTTATCCAGAAAATCTTCCATTGGTAGATGATTTGGTTTCTTATATTGCTGTTGGTGCGCGTTCAGTTGAAGACCAACAACACCGCTTTGTTGCTTCAGGCATTAGTGTCCCAACAGGGATGAAAAATCCTACTTCAGGTAACTTGAATGTTATGTTTAATGGTATTTATGCCGCTCAAAATAAACAATCATTCTTGTTTAACGGTGAAGAAGTAGAAACATCTGGTAATCCATTTGCACATGCTATCCTTCGTGGTGCACTTAACGAATACGGTAAAAATGTGCCAAACTATTACTACGATAATGTCATCGATACTATTGAACAATACGAAAAAATGGGACTTGAAAATCCATTTATCGTTATCGATACTAACCATGACAACTCAGGAAAACAATATTTAGAACAAGTTCGTATTGTCCGTCAAACATTGATTAACCGTGATTGGAATGAAAAAATCAACAAATACGTTCGTGGTTTCATGATTGAATCATACTTGGAAGACGGACGTCAAGACAAACCTGAAGTCTTTGGTAAATCAATCACAGACCCATGTCTTGGTTGGGATAATACTGAAAAACTTGTTCACGAAATTTACGATACACTAGGTAAATAATTTATGGGAATACATCAAAAGAGTGCAACAATTGATATTGCACAAGTCAAAGAACTATCAAAATTAGAAGGTGATTTTCTTGCTAAGAAAAAAGCGCGTGATGCGGAATTGGCAAAGATCATCAAAGGTGAAGATGACCGTATTCTCTTGGTCATCGGTCCATGTTCATCTGATAATGAAGATGCTGTACTTGAATACGCTCATCGTTTGGCGAAAATTCAAGAAGAAGTAAAAGATAAGATTTTCATTGTCATGCGTGTTTATACAGCAAAACCGCGTACAAATGGTGATGGTTATAAAGGATTGATGCATCAGCCTGATACGTCAAAACTTCCAGATTTGATTAATGGTGTTGCTGCTGTTCGTCATTTGCATTATCGTGTCATCACAGAAACTGGTTTGACGACTGCAGATGAGATGTTGTATCCTGATAACCTTACCTTGGTAGATGATTTGGTGTCATATCATGCTATTGGAGCTCGTTCGGTTGAAGACCAAGAGCACCGCTTTGTTGCCTCTGGAATTGATGCCCCTGCAGGAATGAAAAATCCAACATCTGGTAATTTGAACGTGATGTTTAACGGTATTTATGCTGCACAAAATAAACAAAACTTCATCTACCATAATGCAGAAGTTGAAACTGATGGTAATCCATTGGCGCATGCGATTCTTCGTGGTGCACTAACTGAGCATGGCGAAAATGTGCCAAACTACTATTACGATGACTTGTTGAAAGCAATTGCTCATTACGAAAAAATGGGACTTGAAAATCCATTTATCGTTATCGATACGAACCATGACAATTCTGGTAAACAATATCTTGAACAAATCCGTATTGTACGTCAAACATTGATTAATCGCGACTGGAGTGATAAAATTAACAAGTATGTACGTGGATTCATGATTGAATCTTACTTGGAAGATGGTCGCCAAGATACACCAGAGGTATTTGGAAAATCGATCACAGACCCATGTCTAGGATGGGATAAAACTGAAAAATTGATTCGTGAAATCCATGCAACCTTAAGTCATGATTCTTATGAGGAATTGCTATTCTAATTAATTGAATAACCTATGGGGCTGGGGATTTTTCTCAGCTCCTTAGTTTTGGAAATCATTAAGCGATTAAGCTGATAAGAGTTTTGATTTGGTTTAAAATCGTTTTTCACAAAGGAGACGTATGATTATTGGTCATGGCATTGACTTGCAAGAAATAGATGCAATCAAGCGAGCGTATGAGAAGAATAATAGATTTGCAAAGCGCGTGCTGACAGAAAAAGAATTTCAAGTTTTTTCAGGTTTTAAGGCTGAGAAAAGGCAAATGGAATTTTTGGCAGGGCGTTGGGCTGCAAAAGAAGCTTTCGCTAAGGCAATGGGAACTGGAATTGGGACACTCGGTTTTCAAGATATTGAAATTTTGAACAATCAGCTTGGTGCTCCTGAGATTACCCAGTCACCGTTTACGGGTAGATGCTTTATCTCACTTTCTCATACGGGGAATCTTGTGCAAGCCAGTGTTATCTTAGAAGATGATGAGTAACAAGTTTTTTGAAAAATGAAAAGTAGGATTAATCGAGAAATTTTTTACTAGCTTTGGAGGAGAAAAAATGATTTCAAGTTTACACCGACCAACAAGAGCCTTAATTGATTTAGGGGCTATTTGTGATAATATTGAGGCGGTTAAAGCTAATATTCCAGAAGGGAAAAAAGCCTTTGCGGTTGTAAAAGCTAATGCTTATGGACATGGTGCTAAAAAGGTTGCGCAAGCAGTGCATCACTTAGTTGACGGTTTTTGTGTGTCAAATGTCGATGAAGCTCTTGAACTTCGTGAAGCAGGTATTGAAGAAACAATCTTAATCTTAGGTGTTATTATGCCTAATGAAGTTGCTCTAGCGCGTGATTATGACATTACCTTAACAGTGGCTAGTCAAGAATGGCTTGATTTGGCAAATGAGCAAGACATCAGTCTTAAAGGGGTTAACGTTCATTTGAAAGTTGATTCTGGTATGGGACGTATTGGTGTGCGTAGTCTTGAAGAAGCTGAAAGCTTAATGGCTAACTTGAAAAAAGCTGGCGCTAATGTGGAAGGTATCTTCACTCACTTTGCTACAGCCGATGAAGCTGATGACACTAAATTTAACGAACAATTGGCATTCTTCACAAATATTGTTAACAACTTGAGTGAAAAACCTGCTCTTGTTCATGCTAGTAACTCAGCAACAAGTATCTGGCACAGCGAAACAATCTTCAATATCGTTCGTCTTGGTATTGTGATGTACGGATTGAATCCAAGTGGAACAGATATTGCTCTTCCATATCCGATTAAACCAGCTCTTGGCTTGGAATCAGCTCTTGTTCACGTGAAGACAATTCCAGCTGGTGCGACTGTTGGTTACGGTGCAACTTATAAAGCTCAAAAAGAAGAATATATTGCGACTGTTCCAATTGGTTATGCTGATGGATGGACTCGTGATTTGCAAGGTTTCTCAGTTCTTGTGAATGGACAATTTTGTGAAATCGTTGGGCGCGTGTCAATGGACCAAATCACTATTCGCTTACCAGAAAAATTCCCAATCGGAACTAAAGTAACTTTGATTGGTCAAGAAGGTGACAAGGTTATTTCAGCTACTGATTTGGCTCAAAAACGTGGTACTATCAATTATGAAGTGCTTTGTCTTCTAAGTGACCGTATTCCACGTTTCTATTCAAAATAAGATAAAAAGGATTCTAGATTGTCGTGATTTTCTTACGGCGATTTAGAATCTATTTTTTGTTATAATAGTAGCAAAGTGAGGTCTTATGAATTTACAATCATCAATTGAGGAATTAAAAGGCTTAGGTCCTAAGTCGGCAGAAAAATTCCATAAATTAGACATTTATACGATTGAGGATTTGCTGCTTTATTATCCTTTTCGTTATGAAGATTTTAAGAGCAAGAGTGTTTTAGATTTAGTTGACGGGGAAAAAGCTGTTATTGTCGGAACAGTGGTAACGCCAGCAAATGTCCAATATTATGGCTATAAGCGTAATCGCCTGTCTTTTAAAATCAAACAAGGCGAAGCCGTTATCGCGGTGTCTTTTTTTAATCAGCCTTATTTGGCGGATAAAGTGGAACTTGGCAGTGATATAGCCATTTTCGGAAAATGGGATGCTCTAAAATCAGCAGTGACTGGTATGAAAATTTTAGCGCAGGTTGAAGATGATATGCAGCCTGTTTACCGTGTGGCGCAGGGTATTTCGCAAAATACTTTGATTAAAGCTATAAAAGCCGCTTTTGCTCTAGGTGCACAAAATTGGTTGCCTGAGAATCTACCCCAAGTTTTCTTGGATAAGTACCGATTATTAGGTCGAGCAAGAGCAACAGAAGCCATGCATTTTCCAAAGGATTTAGCAGAATACAAACAAGCCCTTCGTCGTATAAAGTTTGAAGAACTTTTTTATTTTCAAATGAATCTGCAAGCTTTGAAGGCAGATAATAAATCAGAAGCCAATGGTCTTATGATTGCTTACGATGAGCAAAAAGTGACTGATAAAATAGCGAGTCTCCCTTTTGATTTGACGGGTGGGCAAAAGCGCAGCCTTAGTGATATTTTGTCTGATATGCGCTCTGGTGGGCATATGAACCGTCTTTTGCAAGGGGATGTTGGTTCTGGTAAGACAGTGGTTGCAAGTCTTGCTATGTATGCGGCTTATACGGCAGGTTATCAGTCAGCCTTGATGGTGCCAACAGAAATCTTGGCTGAACAACATTTTGAGAGTTTAACGCAGCTGTTTCCTGATTTATCCATTGCTATTTTGACATCAGGTATGAAGGCAGCTAATAAAAAAGCTGCTCTTGCTGCGATTGCGGATGGTTCTGTGGACATGATTGTGGGAACGCATGCGCTGATTCAAGATGCGGTGAGCTACCATCGTCTTGGACTTGTTATTACAGATGAGCAGCACCGTTTTGGGGTTAATCAACGTCGTATTTTCCGCGAAAAAGGCGAAAATCCTGATGTGCTTATGATGACAGCGACGCCTATTCCACGTACGCTTGCCATTACTGCTTTTGGTGAAATGGATGTTTCCATTATTGATGAATTGCCTGCAGGGCGAAAACCAATTATTACACGCTGGGTCAAGCATGAGCAGTTGGATGTTGTACTTGACTGGGTCAAAAAGGAATTGCAAAAAGGTGCGCAAGCTTACGTCATTTCACCTTTGATTGAGGAATCTGAATCTCTTGATCTGAAAAATGCGATTGCTTTGCATGAAGATTTGTCTGAGTATTTTGCGGATTGTGCCAATGTTGCCTTGATGCATGGTCGTATGAAAAATGAAGAAAAAGAAGCTATCATGCAAGACTTTAAAGCTCAAAAGAGTCAAGTTCTGGTTTCAACGACAGTGATTGAAGTTGGGGTCAATGTGCCAAATGCAACCATTATGATTATCATGGATGCTGATCGTTTTGGACTTAGTCAGCTGCATCAGCTGCGCGGACGTGTTGGGCGTGGTGATAAGCAATCTTATGCGATTTTGGTTGCTAATCCAAAGACTGAGACAGGAAAAAAACGCATGAAAATCATGACAGAAACCACAGATGGTTTTGTACTGGCTGAAGCTGACCTTAAAATGCGTGGCTCTGGTGAAATTTTCGGAACACGACAATCTGGAATTCCAGAATTTCAAGTAGCAGATATTGTGGAAGACTATAATATTTTAGAAGAAGCTAGACGAGTTGCCAGCCAGATCGTTTCAAATCCAAATTGGCGCCAAGAACCACAATGGCAAATCATCACTCAAAATCTCAAAGACAAAGGTAACTTTGATTAAGGTTTATGAAAGATTTCTACAAGGAAAGCTTAAGCTTTCCTTTTTATAATGGCTTTACCAAATGAAAGATGAGGTAAGCTTATGATAATAAACGTAACTTATAAGATGACATTTGCTAAAAAAATTGACGAGAAACCAGCTTACGGAAAGTAGGCTGAAAAAAGAGGACTCTTTTTTGATAAATGCTATGGCAGTAAAATCCTCAAAAGACATAAGACCATAGTGATAATTGGCTCAGTCGAATGTGACTGGGCTTTTTTTAGTGGCATTTGTTAGGAAAAGCCCTTGATTTTGGATAAAATCGTTAAAAATTACGCAAAAAAATAAAAAAATATCGATTTTCGATAAAAAAGTGTTGCAAAACGAAAAACTTGTGGTATACTAAATATATCGAAAAACGATAAAAGATTTTCGAAAAAGAATAATTTAATATCGCAAAACGGATTTAACAATTGAGCTCAACCACAAATCCAATAGGAAAACATTTTTTAGGAGATTTATCATGAACACAAAAACTATCGAAAACATCGTCAAAACAGTCGCTAAAGTTGCTATCAATCTTACAAATGTCGTTTTAGTCTTAACAATCCTTGCGGATTTGGTTTCACATGTTTATGGCTACGATACTAAAGCCGTTGGACAATACGGTGTGATTGAATGGGCGATCGGAAAAGATACCAACACTTGGCTAGTAACAGCACTGACAATCTTGACAAACAGTGCCATGATTTACGGATTGACAAAACTCAAACACTTCATTGCAAACTTCACTGTAAAAGAAGTACTAGCTGACAAAACATACCGCTTCTTAAAACAAGCTAGTCTCTACACATTCTTTGTATCATTTCTTCAAAACTTTTTATCAACATCAATGCATCAAGCTCAACTTGTTTTTGATTTTTCAATTTGCGCTTATTTCTGCCTTGCTTTTCTACTTGTTAAATACCTACGTGGACGTCACGTGGCCTAACCCAAGAATCATCGTCATTTTGCCAATTATCAATTAACTTTAAGAGGAGATTTTATTATGAAAAATGATAATAAAAAATTTAAATACATTTTAAACTTTGTGACTTTCCTATATGGTGTTAATATTTTGGGGATAATTATTCTTTTAGCAGGAGGAATTCTTTCGATTTTCTTAAGTCATAATTCATTTGTTGGATACCATGAATTTAGTAATGGTTGGAGTTTCACGTTGATGAGTGGAACATTTGATTATATTTCTTTGCTTACCGTGTTGTACAGTACTATCATGATGTTTTTACTTTTAGGTACGATTCGCAAGTTTTTAAAGAATTTAATTGCTGATAAAATTTTTATAACAGAAAATGTTTCATTAGCTAAGCGTGCTAGTCTTTTCTTACTTTTAGCATCATTTGATGGTGGTTCTGAAGCAGTTCTAGCTGTTAATGGATCAGGTTTCATTAACTTAACGTTTATTTTTGCATCACTTTTGATTTGGGTTTTTGCTAAGCTCCTTGAGAAAGCTGTTGTTATTGCTGAAGAAAATGAATTTACAATTTAAGGTAGGTGTTGTCATGAATAAGAAATTAAAAAATACTCTCTTGCTGTCTTTTGCAATTTTAGGACTTTTTACAGTAGCGCAGGCTGTAATAAATAATGAGGTTACTACAACTTATGGATATGTTAACCTTGAAGATGACAGTAATTGCAACGAACAAAACTTAGCAGATTTTATTCAAACACATCATACCCCTTTTTCGAAAACAATAATTAAGAACGATGATTAGGAGGTAGTCATATGATTCAAATTAATCTTGATGTTGAATTAGCAAAACGAAAAATGAAATCAGGTGAATTAGCTGAACGTATCGGTATTACAAATGCTAATCTCTCTATCCTAAAAACAGGTAAAGCAAAAGCGGTTCGTTTAACGACACTAGATGCGATTTGTCGTGAGTTAGGCTGCCAACCTGGTGATATTTTAGAATACATTCCTGATGAAGAGTAATAAAAAAGCTGAAGCAAATGCTTCAGCTTTTTAGCGTTAATCAGGTGATTAACCTTCGATGTATTCTTTTAATTCTTGTCCTTTTAGACCTGCATTTAAAGCGATGAGAAGTTTTAAGCGGGCTTTTTGGGCATTGAGCTCTTTGACGAACATAACCCCAGCGTTAGCGAGTTGAACGCCGCCTCCTTCGTAGGCATAAACAGGTTCAGCAATTCCGTTAAAGCAACGTGAGACAAGGACAACAGGGACGCCTTGCTTGATGAGGTCGTAGATTTCTTCAGCAGCGCGTGGTGGCATGTTTCCAGCACCAAGTGCTTCGATGACCACACCTTGAACGTTGCTTGGATTAAGGAAGCTAATGATACCATCGCCACCCATACCAGCATAGGCTCTGATAATTGGAACAGTACCTGAAATATCTTGTAAGTCAAAACGAACACGTGGCTCAGCTGTTCGGAAGAAGAGGATATCGTGTTTCATGATGATGCCTAAGGGTCCATGGATTGGTGTTTTAAAGGTTGAAACGTTAGTAGTATGAGTTTTTGTCACGTATTTTGCGGCGTGAATTTCATCGTTCATGACCACTAAAACGCCTTTACCAACTGCTTTTTCGTGACTCGCAACACGAAGGGCGCTGAGGTAATTGTAAACACCGTCACTCCCTAGTTCATTTGATGAGCGCATGGCACCAGTGAGCACGATTGGGATGTTAGGAACTTCCATGGTATCAAGGAAATAAGCTGTTTCTTCAAGAGTATCTGTTCCGTGAGTGATAACCACACCATCAAAGTTGTCAGCTTCCTCTTTAATTTTTTGATAGAGTTTTAACATGTGTTTTGGTGTGATGTGAGGACTTGGAACATTAAAAAAATCAAGTGCTGTCACTTGGATATTATCGAGATTAACACCGACATGATTCATCGGATTATCATTTTCTGGGCGGACATGGCCAGCTTCGTCAGCCTGCATTGAAATGGTTCCACCTGTGTGCAAGACAAGGATTTTTTTCATGACAATAAAACTTCCTTTTAAAAATGTGATATAATCTATTTTAACATAAAGAGGGAGGGCGAGAAACGGTTTGGCAATAAAAGCAGTATTTTTTGATATTGATGGGACACTTTTGAATGATCGTAAGAATGTGCAACAATCGACCTTGAAAGCTATAAATAGTTTGAAAAAACAAGGAATTTTTGTGGGAGTGGCAACGGGACGTGGTCCAGGTTTTGTGCAACCATATCTAGAAAATCTTGGTTTGGATTTTGCGATTTCTTATAATGGTCAATACATTTTTACACGAGATCAGGTGCTTTATCATAATCAAATGGCTGTTTCGACGGTTTATCGTTTGATTCGTTATGCCAATGATCATCGCCGTGAAATCTCTCTGGGAACAGCTTCAGGTTTGGTAGGCTCTCGTATTATCAACATGGGGACAAGTCGCTTTGGTCAAGTTGTCAGCACCCTTGTTCCGAAACGTTGGGCAAAAGCGGTGGAGCGCAGTTTTAAACACTTTATCCGACGTTTCAAACCACAAAATTTAAATGGGTTATTGGCGATTATGCGTCAACCGATTTATCAAGTGGTGTTTGTGGCAACTGAAGGTGAAACAGCTAATATTCAAAATGCTTTTCCTTATATTAAAGTCACACGTAGTAGCCCTTATTCAGCTGACTTGATTTCAAAAGGGCAATCCAAAGTCAAAGGAATTGAGCGAGTCGGTGAGATGTTTGGCTTTAGCCTAGATGAGGTCATGGCCTTTGGTGATTCTGATAATGATATTGAAATGTTATCTGGTGTCGGCACTGGCGTTGCCATGGGAAATGCTATTGAGTCTGTCAAGTCCGTAGCAACTTATACAACAGATACTAACAACAATGATGGTATTTCAAAAGCCTTAGCTCACTACGGTTTGATTCATGTTGAAGTTGGTGAACGCTTTGATAGTCAAGATGACAACTTCAATAAAGTCAAAGATTTCCACCATCAAATGGACGGAGAAACTTGCGAGACACCACGACTTTATGGTGTCGAAGAAGCTGATCATCGCTCAGACTTCAAGGTTGAAGAGATTGTCGAGTTCTTATATGCGACAAGTAAAGGTAATCCACAAGCTTTCCAACAATCTGTAGCCAATTTGCATGAAGCTGTGGATAAAGCTGTTCATAAAATTAAAAGTAAAGAACATCCTGAGACACCACTTGTTGGTCAGGTGGATGCTTTGACGGATTTGTTGTATTTGACTTATGGTTCCTTTGTTTTAATGGGAGTTGACCCAAAACCTTTCTTTGATATTGTTCATGAATCAAATATGGGAAAAATCTTCCCTGATGGTCAAGCACACTTTGATCCAGTTACACATAAGATTTTAAAACCAGATGATTGGGAAGAAAAATTTGCACCAGAACCAGCAATTAAACGTGAGTTGGACCGACAAATTCAAAAATCATTAAATCGTAAAAAAAGAAACCAAGCTAGTCATTAGACTAACTTGGCTTTTTTCGTAATTATAGAATAGTTGATTAAAAATTATTATTATTAAAGAGAATTGATATTACTCAAGACTTAGAATGTCTTTTCGCTATCACGAACAACTAGCAAATCGACTTTTGCATGGCGCATAATGTATTCTGATGAAGAACCGATAAGAAGTCGTTCAAAGGTATTAAGACCAGTTGCTCCGACCATAATCAAATCAGCTTTTTCTTTATCAGGAATATCACGAGCTAGGAGTGTTTTTGGATTACCAAATTCAATAACTTGTTTGATTTTAGTTAATCCTTTATCGCGAGCTTGTTTTTCGTAGTCATCCAATACTTCTTTAGCTTCTTGTTCGAGTTTTTCATAGACGTAAGTATCGAAAGTAGCTACGCTTTGCAAAGCGCGTGTATCAATGACATGTGTAAGTAGTAACTCTGCGTTATTGCGAAGTGCAATGTTTACCCCTTTTTCAAAAGCCAATTCTGATTCGTAAGAACCATCAATAGCAATTAGGATTTTTTCATAATGATGTGACATAAGCTGCCTCCTTAATTATGCTAGCAAGAGCGTAAAAGTGAGCGAAAACGTAGACTGGTAAGAAATCTTGGTTTTTATCGAGAACTAAGGTTAGTTATCCGTCAGCTGTTAGTAAGTTAACAGCCTTGCGCATTCCAAACTTCCTGCCCATATCAATAATTTTAATAAGCTAGTCGGGATAAGATAATCAAACGTTAACCGCTTACAATTATCATAAGAAATATCCCTAAAATTATTATACTCTATTTGGTTGAAAAATGAAAGCGTTTAAGGAATTTTTCTGAATATTTTTGCTATAATGGTAAAAGTGAGGAAAAGTATGATTAAAGATATAAAATCGGTTTTAAAAGATTTGAATCAACACAAGTATATTTATGTCTTAAGAACAAGTATTCTCCAGTTTTTAATGACGACAATTGGCGCTTATGGATTGTCCCTTATTTTAAGAGTTATCTTGATTAGTTCAAATATTCCAGGAATGACAACGGATAATATCGTAAGCTTTTTAACGAATCCTCTAACTCTAGCTGTCCTTTTTGTGTATTTTTTGTTGCTCGCATTCTTGGTTTATCTAGAATTCTCTTTATTAGTAGAAATCATTGAGTGTAAGGAAGCTAAATTAGGAGTGGGACTTTCTTATTTTAAGGAAAGAAGCTATCATTTTTTAAAATCTATTTCAGGTTGGCATTTTTTAGCTTTTCTCTTCTATTTGATATTAACAATTCCTTTTGTAGAATTTTTGGTGTCATCAGCTTTGTTAGAAAATCTTTATGTTCCTAATTTTATTTCTGGAGAGCTGGTGAAATCCACAAATGGAAAAATAATTTATTTTGGATTATATGCTATCTTTGCTTACCTCAATCTTCGTTTTATCTACGCCCTTCCTTTGGCGGTGACTAAGAAAGACAATCGCTTTGCGGTTGCATTGAAAGAATCTTGGTGGTTGACTAGGGGAACGAAAATCTTTCGAGTGTTGGGCTTTGCTTCTGTTATTTTAATTATCGTGGCTATTATCAGCCTTTTAAGTGCTGCGGGAATTGGCTTAGCAGCTTTGGTTGATGGCAGTGAGAAGACTTTTTGGGTTGAGACGCTATTTTTATCATTTGTTTGGGGTGTTCTTTTTGCAGGACGTTTGGTCTTCAAGTTAGCTTTTCTTTCCTATTTATTAAAAGGTTTTGACGACGAAGCTTCTCAAAAGCTGCCGATAAAAGAAAATAAAAAGCGACATTGCATGTTAGCTTTGACTGGACTTTTACTAGTTATTGGTGGTATTAATTTTACATACAACGCTTTGAAAGCTTCTGGAGGACCTTCAAAAAACTTATCCGTTATCGGACACAGAGGCATGGTTTCTCAAGGTGTTGAAAACTCTTTAGAGTCTTTAGAAGCAGCTGCCAAGGCAGGGGCGACTTATTCAGAATTAGATATTATCTTATCAAAAGATGGTCATTTTATTGTCAGTCATGATGATAATCTTAAACGTCTGACAGGGAAAAATATTACGATTTCTCAATCACAAGCTGAAGATATCCTTGGTTTGAAGATAAAACAAAATGGTCATGAGTCACACTTGGTTTCTTTTGAAGACTATGTGGCTAAGGCGAAACAACTAGGTATTAAGTTGTTGGTGGAGTTAAAACCAACTGGAAATGAACCTGACAATTATGAGCAACTCTTTGTGGATAAAATGAAGGAGTTGCATGTTGCCTCTTCTTATCTGGTTATGTCATCTGACTTGAAAACTATTGAGAAGGTCAAAAGGCTTGATTCTGCTATTCAGTCTGGTCACACCATTTCCTTCCAACTGGGTGATTTTATAAGTCAAAAAGTGGATTTTTATGCAATTGAAGACTTCTCTTACAATGAACTTCTAGCGCGTAAAGCTCACCAAAATGGTAAGAAAATCTACGTCTGGACAATCAATTCTAGAGACGATATTGAAAGGTACTTAGAAACGAGTACAGACGGCGTTATTACAGACTATACAGCTAGCGTTCGGAAAATTGAAAAAGAGCTGGCAGCTGATGACAGTTATCTTGATTATTTTTTACGATTAACGAATCTTTCTTGGATTGAAAAATTATAAAGGAAAGTTTATAATGTTTGAAACGAGGTAAAATCTATGAAAATATTTGATAAATCTTCAAAGCTAGAACATGTTGCATACGATATTCGTGGGCCAATTCTTGATGAAGCCAATCGTATGATTGCTAACGGTGAGAAAATTCTTCGCCTTAATACCGGAAACCCAGCTGCCTTTGGCTTTCAAGCGCCAGATGAGGTTATCCGTGACTTGATTGCTCACGCTCGTAATAGTGAAGGGTATTCTGATAGTAAAGGGATTTTTTCTGCTCGTAAAGCTATCATGCAATACTGTCAGTTAAAAGGATTTCCACATGTGGATATCGATGATATTTATCTAGGAAATGGTGTCTCTGAGCTTATCTCAATGTCACTTCAAGCCCTTCTTGATGATGGTGATGAAGTCTTGGTGCCAATGCCTGATTACCCATTATGGACAGCTTGTGTCAGCCTTGCTGGGGGAAATGCCGTGCATTACCTTTGTGATGAACAAGCTAATTGGTATCCTGATATTGATGACATCAAATCCAAAATCACATCAAATACCAAAGCCATTGTTATCATTAATCCAAATAACCCAACAGGTGCTTTGTATCCCGATGACCTTTTGAAAGAAATCGTGGAAATTGCTCGTCAAAATGACTTGATTATTTTTGCAGATGAAATCTATGACCGTTTGGTTATGGATGGCAAAAAACATACTGCCATTGCTAGCTTAGCACCAGACGTTTTCTGCGTGTCAATGAATGGTTTATCAAAATCTCACCGAATTTGTGGTTTTCGTGTTGGTTGGATGGTCCTATCAGGTCCAAAACAAAACGTTAAAGGATACATTGAAGGACTTAACATGTTAGCCAATATGCGTCTTTGCGCAAACGTCTTAGGACAAAATGTTGTTCAGACTTCTCTAGGTGGTTATCAATCAGTCGATGAACTTTTGATTCCTGGTGGTCGTATCTATGAACAACGTAACTTTATTTATAAAGCAGTAAATGAAGTCCCTGGTTTGTCTGCAGTGAAACCAGAAGCAGGACTTTACATTTTCCCTAAAATCGACCGTGACATGTATCAAATTGATGACGATGAACAGTTCTGTTTAGAACTGCTAAAACAAGAAAAAGTCATGTTGGTTCCAGGTAAAGGTTTCAACTGGAATGAACCTGACCACTTCCGAATTGTCTATTTGCCACGTGTTGAAGAATTAGCTGAGGTTCAAGAGAAGCTAACACGCGTTCTTAGTCAGTACAAACGTTAAGGATTAATTCATTAGAATGATATCGCTTTTTTAGCTTGATAAGGCTTTAAAAGCGAACGTTCTAATGAATTTTTTTAATTAAATTCAGGTTAAAAAGTATCCGCTTACAAAAATGTCAGAAGATACAGAAATTTTCTGATAATTGTTTGCAAAATAAGGGTTCCTTTGATATAATTGTAACGCAAATAACGCAAAGGAAGTAGAAAATGCCGAATTTATTAGAAAAAACACGTAAGATTACATCAATTTTGCAACGCTCTGTTGACAGCCTAGATACTGAATTGCCATATAACACAATGGCCGCTCAACTTGCTGACATTATTGATTGTAACTCTTGCATCATCAATGGGGGAGGAACCCTTCTTGGTTATGCAATGAAATACAAAACTAATACTGACCGTGTTGAGGAATTCTTTCAAGCAAAACAATTCCCAGAAAGTTATGTAAAAGCAGCTAGTCGTGTTTACGATACTGAAGCTAACTTGTCTGTAGATAATGATTTGACAATTTTCCCAGTTGAATCAAAAGATATCTATCCTGATGGATTGACAACAATCGCCCCAATTTATGGTGGTGGTATGCGCCTTGGTTCTCTTATCATCTGGCGTAACGATGAAGAATTCTCAGAAGACGATTTGATCCTTGTTGAAATCGCCTCTACAGTAGTTGGTATTCAATTGCTTAATCTTCAAACTGAAAATCTTGAAGAAACAATCCGTAAACAAACAGCCGTTAACATGGCTATCAACACACTTTCATATTCTGAAATGAAAGCTGTATCTGCTATTTTGGGTGAATTGGACGGAACTGAAGGTCGCTTGACTGCGTCAGTTATCGCTGACCGTATCGGTATTACACGTTCAGTTATCGTTAATGCCCTTCGTAAATTGGAATCAGCAGGTATCATCGAAAGCCGTTCATTGGGTATGAAAGGTACATACCTTAAAGTCATCAATGAAGGTATCTTCGACAAATTAAAGGAATATAATTAATGACAAAAGCTCTTATTTCAATTGATTATACCTACGATTTTGTAGCTGACGATGGTAAATTGACTGCTGGAAAACCAGCGCAAGCTATTGAAGATGATATTGTCCGAGTAACTAAAGAAGCGTATGAAGCTGGAGACTATATCTTCTTTGCCATTGATGCTCATGATGAAGGTGATGATTTTCATCCAGAAGCAAAATTGTTCCCGCCACATAATATCAAGGGGACAAGTGGACGTGATTTGTATGGTAAACTAGCCGACTTGTATGAAACAATCCAGTCAGATCAACGTGTCTTTTGGATGGATAAACGTCATTATTCAGCTTTTTCAGGGACTGATTTAGATATTCGACTCCGTGAACGTCGTATCACAACAGTAGTTTTGACAGGTGTTCTAACGGATATTTGTGTATTACACACAGCTATTGATGCCTATAATCTTGGGTATGATATTGAGATTCCTGCTGCGGCAGTAGCGAGCTTAACACAAGAAAATCATCAGTTTGCTTTAAATCATTTCAAAAATGTTTTAGGTGCAAAGATTATTTAAGTTGAAAGAAGTGGATGACCACTTCTTTTTTTGCTTTAGAAGAAAAGTGTGAAAAATTCTCTGGAAAGAGCTTTCTCCCTTTCTTTTACATGTTAAAGAAAAGTAAAATATGATATAATTTTAGGGACTATGTTGTAAATTTGGTTTACGATTTAATTTAATCAAGGAGAGATAGAGATGAAAATTTCTGAAGAAGAAGTTCGTCATGTAGCAAATCTGTCAAAATTGTCATTTTCTGAAGAAGAAACAACAGAATTTGCGACAACTTTGTCTAAGATTGTCGATATGGTAGAACTCTTGAACGAAGTTGATACAGAGGGTGTCCCTGTAACAACGACAATGGCAGATCGTAAGACTGTTATGCGTGAAGACGTTGCAGTAGCTGGTGATGATCGTGATGAGCTCTTTAAAAACGTGCCTCAATCTGAAAATTACTATATTAAAGTTCCTGCTATTCTAGAAGACGGAGGAGATGCTTAATGTCATTTAATACAAAATCAATTGATGAGTTGCATGACCTTCTTGTCAATAAAGAAATTTCAGCGGTTGAATTAACAAAAGCAACCCTTGAAGATATTAAAGAACGCGAAGCAGCCGTAGATTCTTTCATCACTGTTTCTGAAGAAGCTGCGCTTGCACAAGCAAAAGCTATCGATGAAAAAGGAATTGATGCTGATAATGTGATGTCAGGTATTCCTTTGGCTGTTAAAGATAACATTTCAACACGTGGTATTTTGACAACTGCAGCATCTAAAATGCTTTATAACTACGAACCAATTTTTGATGCGACAGCTGTTGAAAAACTTTACGGCAAAGATATGGTGGTTATCGGTAAAACAAACATGGACGAATTTGCCATGGGTGGTTCAACTGAAACATCATACTTCAAGAAAACTAAAAATGCTTGGGATCAAACTAAAGTTCCTGGTGGATCATCTGGTGGTTCTGCAACAGCTGTTGCCTCAGGTCAAGTTCGTTTGTCACTTGGTTCTGATACTGGTGGTTCTATTCGCCAACCTGCAGCCTTCAATGGTGTTGTTGGTTTGAAACCAACTTACGGACGTGTTTCACGTTTTGGTTTGATTGCATTTGGTAGCTCACTTGACCAAATTGGTCCATTTGCCCAAACTGTTAAAGAAAATGCGCAATTGTTGAACGTTATTGCTGGTCATGATGCTAAAGATGCGACATCATCTAACCGTGAAGTTCCTGATTTTACTGGTAAAATCGGTCAAGATATTAAAGGCATGAAGATTGCCCTTCCAAAAGAATATCTTGGTGAAGGTATCGACCCAGAAGTTAAAGAAACAATTCTAAACGCTGCTAAACACTTTGAAAAACTTGGTGCTACTGTTGAAGAAGTTAGTCTTCCACACAGTAAATACGGTGTAGCAGTTTACTATATCATCGCGTCATCAGAAGCTTCTTCAAACTTGCAACGTTTCGATGGTATTCGTTATGGTTACCGCACTGAAAACTACAACAACCTTGAAGACATCTACGTGAACACTCGTAGTGAAGGATTTGGTGATGAAGTGAAACGTCGTATCATGCTTGGTACATTTAGCTTGTCATCAGGTTACTATGATGCTTACTTCAAAAAAGCTGGTCAAGTTCGTACATTGATTATTCGTGACTTCGAAAAAATCTTTGCTGACTACGATCTTATCTTAGGTCCAACAGCTCCAAGCGTAGCCTTCGGTTTAGATACTCTTAACCACGATCCTGTTTCTATGTACTTGGCCGATATTTTGACAATTCCTGTTAACTTGGCTGGTCTTCCAGGTATTTCAATTCCTGCAGGATTTGCTCAAGGTCTTCCAGTTGGTATGCAATTGATTGGTCCTAAATACAGCGAAGAAACAATCTATCAAGCGGCCGCTGCTTTTGAAGCAACAACTGATTATCATAAACAACAACCCGTTATTTTTGGAGGTGACAAATAATGAACTTTGAAACAGTCATCGGGCTTGAAGTCCACGTTGAGTTAAATACTAATTCAAAGATTTTTTCACCGACATCAACACATTTTGGTAACGACCAAAATACAAACACAAACGTTATCGACTGGTCATTCCCAGGTGTTCTTCCTGTTATGAATAAAGGTGTTATCGACGCTGGTATTAAAGCAGCACTAGCCCTTAACATGGACATTCACCAAAACATGCACTTTGACCGTAAAAACTATTTCTATCCTGATAATCCAAAAGCTTACCAAATTTCACAATTTGATGAACCAATTGGATACAATGGTTGGATTGAAATTGAACTTGAAGATGGTTCAACTAAGAAAATTCGTATCGAACGTGCTCACTTGGAAGAAGATGCTGGTAAAAACACTCACGGTACTGATGGTTACTCATATGTTGACCTTAACCGTCAAGGTGTGCCACTTATCGAAATCGTATCTGAAGCTGATATGCGTTCGCCAGAAGAAGCTTATGCTTACCTAACTGCTCTTAAAGAAGTTATCCAATACACTGGTATTTCTGACGTTAAGATGGAAGAAGGTTCTATGCGTGTGGATGCCAACATTTCTCTTCGCCCTTATGGTCAAGAAGAATTTGGTACAAAAGCTGAGTTGAAAAACTTGAACTCATTTAACAATGTGCGTAAAGGACTTATCTACGAGCAAAAACGTCAAGCGCAAGTGCTTCGTTCAGGTGGCCAAATCCAACAAGAAACTCGCCGTTACGATGAATCAACTGGTGAAACAATTTTGATGCGTGTCAAAGAAGGTGCATCAGATTACCGTTACTTCCCAGAACCAGATCTACCACTTTACGAAGTGTCTGACGAATGGATTGAAGAAATGCGTCAAACTCTTCCAGAGTTTCCAAAAGAACGTCGTGCTAAATACATTAATGAATTTGGCTTGACAGCTTACGATGCTGCTCAATTAACTGCAACAAAAGCAACTTCTGATTTCTTTGAAAGTGCAGTAGCTCTTGGTGGTGATGCTAAACACGTTTCTAACTGGTTGCAAGGTGAAGTGGCTCAATTCCTTAACAGCGAAAACAAAACACTTTCTGAAATCTTGTTAACACCAGAAAACCTTGTTGAAATGCTTGCTATCATTGCTGATGGTACCATTTCATCAAAAATTGCCAAGAAAGTCTTTGTTCACTTGGCTAAAAATGGTGGTTCTGCGCGTGAATACGTTGAAAAAGCTGGTTTGGTTCAAATTTCTGACCCTGCAGTGCTTATTCCAATTATCCACCAAGTCTTTGAAGACAATGAAGCTGCCGTTGCTGACTTCAAGTCAGGTAAACGTAATGCTGATAAAGCCTTCACTGGATTCTTGATGAAAGCCACAAAAGGTAAAGCAAACCCACAAGTTGCTCTTAAATTATTGGCACAAGAGTTGGCAAAATTGAAAGAAGACTAAAATCATTTAAAATCATCCTTCGGGGTGATTTTTTTTATTCCATATAGCATGGCTTGACAATCTAGTCGGAGAAGTATTAAAGCTATTTTTTAATTTATTTTACTCCCTTTTTTAATCTCCAAAAATAATAGAATTTTTAGAAAGATTACTTTACAAAAAGTGTGAGAATTGGTGTGTTTTCTAGCTGCTAAATGTGTTATACTTGGAGCTGAATTTTATTTGGTAAGGTAGATGGAGTTAAGATGAATAAGATGTTTAAGGGAACTATTATGGTTCTTGTTGCAGGGATATTCTGGGGGATTTCTGGGGTTTCTGGGCAATATTTGATGGCTCATGGAATGAATGTCGACTTATTGTCTTGTGTGCGTTTAATTACAGCTGGTGTGATAATGACGACTATTGCAGCACTCAATCAGCGTGAGACGTTTTTGAAGGCTGTGACGTCATTAAAAGCACTTGGTGGTATTGCTATTTTTTCACTGATTGGGCTTGTGATGAATCAGTATGCTTATCTAAGAGCAATTGAAAGCACAAATGCAGGGACAGCAACGGTTATACAGTATATGGCACCAATTCTTGTTTTGGCCTATGTCTCTTTGAGAAAGAAACAACTGCCAAGAGGAAGTGAAATATTGGCGATTATCTTAGCGGTTTTAGGAACTTTTATCATTGCAACGCATGGGCGCCTTGATGGGCTAGCTATCACACCATGTGGCTTTGCTTGGGGATTGTTTTCAGCGGTAACTTATTCGTTTTATATTATTTTACCGGCGAAATTAATTCGTGAGTATGGTAGCTTCACAGTGATTGGTCTTGGCATGATCATGGGTGGAATTGTTTTTCCGATTTTGGTACATCCATGGCAATACACTTTAGTACTAAATCCAGGAAATTTGCTAGGATTGTTTGGCATCATCATTGTCGGTACGGTTTTTGCTTATAGTCTATTTTTAAAGGGAACAGCTATCGTTGGTGCGGTTAAAGGAAGTTTGCTTGCTTGTGTAGAACCAATTTCTTCAGTTTTCTTCTCTTTGACTATTATGCATGAAGTCTTTTATCCGATGGATTTTCTAGGAATGATTTTTATTGTCGGAGCGGTTCTATTAATTTCTTTACGCGATTTGGTTGTAGTGAAAAAACAATTGCATTAAGTAATAACATCTTAGCAGCTAGTTTTCTAGCTGTTTTTTTGTTAAATCCCTTGACATTGCTGTCGAATGTTCCTATAATACATATTGCTAGCTAGCTAACTGTTAGCTGACTAACATATTTTTAAGGAGACATGTGATGGACAGAAATATAGGACGCATGGTTAAAATAGCCGGTAATCAGTTAAGTCGTGAATTTGATCAATTTGCTAAACCTTATGATTTAACAGGAACTCAGATGTCAATTATTGATTTTTTGAGTCATGATTGGAAAGAAGAGTATTTCCAACAGGACATTGAAAAAGAATTTAATATTCAACGTTCTACAACAACAGTTTTGCTTCAACGAATGGAGAAAAAGGGTTTAATTTATCGTCAGGTTTCTGAGAAAGATGCCAGACAAAAATCAGTTCATTTAACCGAAAAAGCTGAAGCTTTGGTTGATGCTTGTCAGACATATTTTGCTAGCAAGGAAGCTACGCTTGAGAGCCTATTTTCTGAAGAAGAAATTGCTGTTTTTGAGAAAATATTACGCTATTACATGAAAGAAAAATAGGAGGAAATATGTCAGAAGAAAAAATTTCAGCAAAAGTTATTAGGGCTATTGTCGGTGCAGGAATGTTGTCATTTTGCGGTGTTGTAGTTGAGACTGCCATGAATATCACTTTCCCGACTTTGATGAAAGAATTTAATATTAACACATCAACGGTTCAATGGATGACGACAATCTACCTTTTGGTAGTGGCGTCAGTAGTGCCTTTATCAGCGTATTTGAAACGTTCATTTAAGACAAAATCAGTCTTTTTAGCAGCTAACCTGCTGTTTATATTGGGTGTCTTGATTGATGGTGTTGCTCCAAGTTTTGCTTTGCTTTTGGTCGGGCGTGTCATTCAAGGGATTGGAGTCGGAATTGCCCTTCCTTTGATGTTTAATATCATTTTGGACCAAGTGCCAATGAGTAAAATCGGTGCAATGATGGGAGTGGGAACATTGATTACAGCGGTCGCTCCAGCGGTTGGACCAACATTTGGTGGTTTGGTTTCATCACATTTTGGATGGCGTTTTATCTTTGTCTTATTGATTCCAGTCCTACTAATTTCTTTGGTATTAGGTGTTACATCGATTGAACAAAAGAATGAAGTGAAGCGTGAAACTCTAGATGTTATCAGTGTGATTGCTATTTTAGCTCTGTTTGTTGGTCTAATTTTAGGTATTAATAATTTGGCTGAATACAGCTTTTTTAGTTTGCCTGTTTTAGGAGGATTGGTGGTTGGAATTGCTGGTCTTCTTGTCTTGATAAAACGTTCTTCACATTTAGAACAGCCAATTGTTAACTTATCTATTCTTAAAAATGGTAAATTTGCTGGACATGTTATTGCTTTCTTCCTGTTTCAAATTGTCAATCTAGGAATGTCCTTTATTATCCCGAATTACATTCAGCTAGTAAATCATTCAAGTTCAACTGTCGCAGGTCTTTTAGTCTTTCCAGGAGCAATTATTGGTGCCTGCTTTGCACCATTTAGCGGCAGAATTTTAGACCGTTTAGGTGCTAAAAAGCCAATTATCTTTGGGGTTAGTTTACTTGTCTTTGCTCTTTGTCTCTTTAGTATTTTGGCCTTGCATTTACTGAATGCTTGGTTGACTGTTATCTATATTCTATCAATGGCAGGTACCGGAATTGCCTTTGGTAATATTATGACAAATGGTCAAAAACAAGTAACTTCAGACAAACGAGCAGATGCCAATGCTATCTTTAATACTTTGCAACAATTTGCTGGCGCAGTTGGAACGACCGTTGCATCCTTGGTTGTTGCGCTCAGTCAATCAAACACAAGTATCAGCTATTCAGAAGCAACGGCTAGAGGGTCACGAAATGCCTTTATCATTTTACTTGTCTTAGCTGTTATTGAATTGATTATCCTATTTAGAGTTGTTGATGGTAAAGAAAAGAAGCTTAGATATTATCAAATATGAGGTTGAGCGGGTTCGTCTCACCTCTTTTTTTGACAGATTTTGAGAAAGTCATTGACAAGCTTTGTTGCGATATTTATAATGAAATTTGTTAAAAATGGAGGAAAATAATTATGAAGAGTATCGGAAAAGCTTTAGGAAAAGAAATTGCTAGGATCGTAGTGATTCTTGCTGTTATTGCTGCTGTTGTTTTTTATTTGAAAGACAATAATTGTTTTAAAAAAATCTTTGGCGGTGACACAGAAGCTAAATATGAACATGTTGTCGAACTTTTTTCAAAGAAAAATGAATTACTTGTTGCAGATGCAGCAGTAGATACGCCTGCGACGCAGACATTTAATTCAAATGCGACTAAAGACTGGCCAGACTGGACAAAAAAAATTGCTAATGTGATTGTCAGCCGTAAATTGGAAATGAAAATTCCTGTAAAAACAGAATTTAAGCTAGAATTGGCAGATATCTCTAAAAACGATATTGACATCAAAAATAATGTTTTGACGTTCAAAAATCCTTTAACTGTAAAAGTGGATTCACAAAAAGAAGGAGAACTTGAGATTTTAAAAGCTTCTTCTGGAATTGTTGATAAAGCAGTTGATGTTGTTACTTCGGATAAAAAAGCAATGGAATTTTTGGATAAGAAAAGCCAAACTGCTATCTATGAAACAAGTAATGACGTTATGAAGCAAGAAAAATATCAGAAAAAGGTAGCCAAATACATTAGTCAGGATTTGGAACAATTACTTAATCTCAAATCTAACGATAAAATTAGTGTTAAAGTCAATGTTTCAGATTTGAAATTTGAAAATATTGACCCGAAAGAATAAGTCATCTATGAAGCTGGGGTAGAAAGGATTATCCCAGCTTTTTAGTGAAAAAATCCTAATTATAGAAGTGTTTTTCAATTCGCCATATTGGTCTAAATATGTTAAAATAAATAGTAAAATATATTTTTTTGGAGAGTAATTTGAGTATAGACGATTATAGGCCGACCTTCGTGGTTGAGGCAGTTTATGATTTAAAAGCAGATGATTTGTTGCGACATGGTATTCATGCCGTTTTAGTTGACTTAGATAATACACTAATTGCATGGAATAACCCAGATGGAACACCAGAAGTTAGGGCATGGTTGGATGAAATGACCATGGCTGATATTTCTGTGGTTGTCGTATCAAACAACAGTTATTCACGTGTTGATCGTGCGGTATCACGCTTTGGTGTGGACTTTGTTAGCCGTTCAATGAAACCTTTCACACGTGGTATTAATAAAGCCATCAAGCGTTATGGATTTGACCGTGATGAAGTTATCATGGTTGGTGACCAGTTGATGACAGATATTCGCGCTGCGCATCGTGCAGAGATTCAATCTGTTTTGGTGAAACCTTTGGTTAAATCTGATGCTTGGAATACTAGAATTAATCGTTGGCGTGAACGTCGTGTTTGGGCTAAACTTGAAGAAAAATACGGAAAAATCCAATATCAAAAAGGAATTTAATGGAAGAATTATTATGTATTGGCTGCGGAGCCAAAATTCAAACAGAAGATAAAGAACAAGCAGGATACACACCGAAAGCAGCTCTTGAAAAAGGCTTAGAAACAGGTGAATTGTATTGTCAAAGATGTTTTAGATTACGTCACTACAATGAAATCACTGACGTGCACATTACTGATGACGAATTCTTGAAACTTCTTCACGAAGTTGGTGACAGTGATGCCCTTGTGGTTAACGTTGTGGATATCTTTGATTTTAATGGGTCAGTTATCCCAGGTTTGTCACGTTTTGTATCTGGCAATGATGTTCTTCTTGTCGGAAATAAAAAAGACATTTTGCCAAAATCAGTTAAGACTGGTAAAGTCACTCAATGGTTGACTGAGCGTGCTCACGAAGAAGGTCTTCGTCCAGTCGATGTTATCTTGACTAGTGCGCAAAATCATCAAGCCATTAAAGACTTGATTGAAAAAATTGAGAAATTGCGTCGTGGTCGTGACGTTTACGTGGTAGGTGTAACAAATGTTGGTAAATCAACACTGATTAATGCTATTATCAAAGAAATCACAGGAGAAAAAGACATTATCACAACGTCTCGTTTCCCTGGAACAACGCTTGATAAAATTGAAATTCCACTTGATGATGGTTCTTACATTTTTGACACACCAGGTATCATTCACCGCCACCAAATGGCGCACTACCTTGGCGACAAGAATCTAAAATACATCAGCCCGAAAAAAGAAATCAAACCAAAAACTTACCAACTTAATCCAGAACAAACTTTGTTCTTGGCTGGTTTGGGTCGATTTGATTTTATTTCAGGTGACAAACAAGGTTTTACAGCTTATTTTGATAATAATTTGAAATTACATCGAACAAAATTAGCTGGCGCCGATGCCTTTTACGACAAACACGTTGGTAGTCTTTTGACACCACCAAGTGATAAAGAATTGGCTGACTTTCCAAAATTGGTCCGTCATGAATTTACCATCAAAGATAAAATGGATGTGGTTTATTCAGGACTTGGTTGGATTCGTATTAAAGCCTCACAAGCTAATCCAGTGAAGATTGCAGCTTGGGCACCAGAAGGTGTGGCTGTTCTTCTTCGTAAAGCGTTGATTTAAGGAAGAAGGGAAAATTTTTGGATTTTTCAACTCTATGTTCATATACTAAAAATAGGCTGATAAGTAGTAATATGTCAGGTACTTTGAAAGAGCTTAATTGTTTAGGTTACAATTTTAAAGATAGTGTTGAACTAAATACTTTTTTAGGATTTGTTAATTTTTTAAAAAATGATAACGAAGAATTAACATTACATTCTTGTACTGATTATTTTTTCTTTGGTTACCAAATTCCCCAACTTGGTAAAGAAATGGATTTGATTAGATTTGGTAAAAATTATAA